>LM997412.1:1500000-1601846 GCA_000952975.1 Peptoniphilus sp. ING2-D1G
CTATTCCTCCTGTGAAATTCATGGTAGAACCATTTAGATAAATCCCACCCCCATTATTTGCAAGGTTTTCTTCAATTGTGCCACCAGTCATATTAATCGTAGCTGATCGAGCGTATATGGCCCCACCGTTGGTAATATTATCATAAACACTTTTAAGTTTGTTATTTCTTAAGACTGTCCCCTCTGTAATATTCATGGTTGAACCACTCTCTAAACGTATTAATGACGCTTTTGTATCTGGGTTTATTTCAGAGTTACCATCGATAACAATATTAGATAGAGTAGCTGTTTTATTAGCATTTACTTTTAACAAGTAATCATTAAATCCCTCACCTCTCACAAGTTTTGCCTGAGTTCCGTCGAGATTAATTTCACCCTCAACTGCAGTTGTTCCTATAACAATAATTTCCGTAATTTTCGGGTTTGCTGCAGCTATTTCTTTGGCTTTTTCAAAAGATCGAACCGCTGTTTCCGGACTGGCTCCATCTAAGTTATCATTTCCAGCAGTACCATTTAAATATATAACATTCTTGATTTCTTCCGTTTTTAGATTATTAACCAACATTACATCTTTATATGAGGTATCACCTTCGATATATGCAATTACTGTGTTTTCCAGTTTGGGAACACTCAATACGACTTTGTCTGCTTCCTTTCTCAAGAAGAGATCATATGCCAGTAAATGTGGTTTAACTAAACTGTCGTCATCATTGGTATAATACTGAACTTCTACCGAATCAGCAGGAATTCCGATGCCATCAAAGCGCACATTTCCCTGCCATTTATATTTTTCCCAAGGCATGGCGTTCGGGTCTGAATTAACAGTTAAAGACATTTCCCCAAGTAGAGGGTTTTCTTGCCCAGCAATGTGCAGTTTAACATCAACAGAGAAACTCTTTAGGTTCCAGTTTTCGTCGTGAATAGGACTCCCCCAGACCCACCAACCATCATCATAGGCTCTGGTTATGCCATCATGATTAGCGCCAGGTCTATTGACGTCAAAACTTAGCATAAATTTAGCATCTTCTGTTGCAATGGCATTATCAACACTATTATTTTTATCAAATTGCGACTTGTATGAAGTAGAGTTTGTACTTGTAGCCACTATGGAATTCATAGGCATCTCTTCCGCTATACTTTCCACCTCTAGTTCCTTCTCATTTTTTTCCTTTTCATCTTTTGATTCAAAGATTACTTCCTCTGCTAGCTCTTGTGTAACAACTGCCTCTGACGATACACTTATATTCTCGGATAATTGCGTTTGAGTAGCCTCATTTACTACTCCGGTTTCTACCTCCATAGCTAATGCTACAACCGACGAAGAGATGCTACCTACAGTCAACATCATCGCCATTAAAAACACCAAAAATCTTCTTATCACTAAAATAAACCTCCCCCTTTTTCGTCCTTTCTCATTTTTATATTTTACTATATAATTGTAATTTTTAAAACCTTTATCTCCACAAATCTTATCCTTCCTTTGGATATAAAACTTCATGTGTTGTCCATTTGACTAACTTCTAAATATTTTTTATTTTATCATCTATGAGTTTATTTTTGGCTTGTTTGATGGTCAATCCTTTTGGCATGAACAACAAACCTGGCATTGTCAAACTCATACGTACATGTACTCAAAGTCAAGATATGATCTTCTGTTCCAACATGAACGTCACTTTCAAACATGGATCGTTCTCGAATGGATTTGATAAAATCAAGCTTTTTCTCTTTTGTCGGAAAATTTGTATCGATGTAATAAAATCCTACATCTGTTACATATACACTGAAAATTTCCCACTCCCATTCTCTGTTTAAAACATCAAAATTAATAGTAGGATGTTCTATGAAAAATTTTTCGTCTTTGTACTTAATCAAATCTCCAAACATGAATCCGTTCGCCATATGATGCGCATAAAGTATGGTGTTGAACCCTTTCGCATCTGAACTATTTCTGTAATCCATAAACACAGAACCAGCTTTGCTTTTGTTGCCATGGTAATCTTTGTTTAAATAATAGTCATTATCAATGAACTGCAAAACAGGATAATCTACGGTCGTACCAGGGATGCGAATCCAACCAACCAAATCGTTGTTTTCTATAAATAATTGTTCAAATTTAAGTAGCATTGCCCCTTCTCCTGACTGTTCTGGGTTAATGTCCTTTGACTCTGACATCTGAGTATCTATTCGCATTTCTTCAATCTGCATTTTTGTACGCAATTCTTTTATTAACTGCTTTTCCCTATAATGGTTAAATCCATTGATACCCAATACTAACAAGGCAAAAAGCACCAACAATGTCCCCAAAAATGATCTAAATTCCAACTTCTATCGCTCTCCCCATTGTGTAATTATTAAACATTATTCATCCTAAATTTACATGATTTTACGAAGATAATTAAAAATGATTTTTTTGCAGAACCTACAAAAGTTACTCACGCATATAGTCTTTTATAATCTAGTCCAAAATAAATCCATATTTAAATCGGATTGTTTTGACTTGCTGTTTATATTTTGAAACGTCCAATTAGTAAAACAGTCGTCTTCGGTATACTTATTCTCTAGCTACTTTCTATCTTTATAGCACTCATCTCAGGCAAAATAAATGCCTGCACAAACTTGACACCTAGCACATCAGCAATGGCCTTCAACTCATCCAAGGTTACTGTTTCTCGTTGTAATTTTTTATTGAAATTCTGTGGAGTCTGGCCAATACGTCTAGCAAGTTCGGAAACACTTATATTCATTTGCTCACACAGTTCTTTAATCATTTCTGCCGTAGTCATACAGCACCTCCAAGTTTACGCTAAGAATATTATAAACCATTTGGTTGATAACACAATAGTTATTAAAATATTATTATAATTAGCAAGCAAAAGAAAACCCACAACTCTACTGTAGAGTCATGGGCTATTTACTTCTGGTTTTCATATTTCCATTTCGATGCCAGATTTGAAGGCTATGACGAAATGGTCTTCATAGACTGTAACGCTCTGGATTATCTTCCTTACAAGCTTATCATCATATTCTAAGGTGCGGAATTTGTTCTTGCGGATAAATTCAATCAGCTCATTGATTCGCTCGTTCTCGCCACTGAGGGAGGCATCTTCTACTAAAAGGGTCTGTCGCTTGTCTCTCAGCTCATCAATCTCATCTGCTAGGTGTTCATAGTCTTGACTCTTGTTCGCCAGCTTGATAAGTTCTTTTTGCTTTTCCTCCAGTAAGTTGTTAATCTCTGAAATTTGATACTCTGTGGTTTCGCCAATCACCGCATGAATATTTTCTTCCAAGGTTTTTATGATGTTATTGCCACCTGCAAGTAGCTTATTAATTGCGGTCATTACAGCACCATAGAGTTCATCTTCTTTTACGGTTCGGTTCTTACAAACTTCAGGACCTTGCTCGATTCTAGTCACGCATCGCCAGACAAATTCTTTTCTACCATGAATATTCCAATAGGTTCTCCTATAAATATCGCCACAATCTCCACAGAAGGTGATGGCACTTAAAGCGTACTTGCTACTATAAATTCGTTTGTTCTTGCTTGCTCCTGTATAGATATTGCTTCTTCGATGAATTTCCTCCTGAACTTGCAAGTATAATTCTTTGGGAATAATCGATTCATGGCTATTTTCAACATAATATTGGGGAACATGCCCTTCATTTTTCACTCGTTTCTTGGTCAGAAAATCTACTGTGACAGTCTTTTGCAGAAGGGCATCTCCGATGTATTTTTCGTTTTGAAGTATCTTCTTAACTGATTCTGGTCGCCATCTTGGTTTTCCCGCTGCTGTTAAAATACCATCCTTTTCAAGGGCTCGACCAATGCCCACTAGACTCTGACCTTCAAGGTATTTTCGGTAGATGCGTCTGATAATCTCAGCTTCTTCGGGAACAATGATTAAATTTCCATCTTCATCTTTGGTGTAGCCCATAAATCGCTTATGGTTGACCTGCACCTTTCCTTGTTGGTATCGGTACTGTAGACCAAGCTTAACGTTTTGAGAAAGGCTCTGGCTTTCCTGTTGTGCTAGAGATGCCATAATAGTCAGCAAAACCTCACCTTTGGCATCCGTGGTGTTGATGTTCTCTTTCTCAAAATAGACGGATATGTTCTTATCCTTGAGCTGTCTAATATATTGAAGGCAGTCTAGGGTGTTACGTGCAAATCGGCTGATGGATTTAGTAATAACCATGTCGATGTTACCATCCATACACTCTGCAATCATACGATTAAATTCGTCACGCTTTTTGGTGTTCGTCCCGGAGATACCATCATCTGCAAAGATGCTAGCAAACTCCCATTCATTATTTTTCTTTATAAACTCTGTATAGTGTGCGACCTGAACCTCATAGCTAGAATTTTGTTCTTCTGTTTCTGTAGAAACACGGCAATAGGCAGCAACACGAAGTTTCTTTATCTTTTCTTTTGCGGCTGTACTTCCTACTCTTTTACGAGCAGGAATAACCATTATATTTTCTCTGTCACTTTATTCCTCGCTTTCTATCAGACTATATAAGTATTCTGCTCGTTCAAAAGGATCAACTGGCATCTTATTATCTGCCTTTCTCATTTTAAATCGTTCTTTGGGAGGGGGAGAGGTGAAAGCGGCAAGCTCTACCACTCGTCCTAAATCCTTTGCACGCTTATCTCTAACTTCTTCAGCTTTATCAAATATCTCTTTATCAATGATTGCTGGATACGTATCATTTCCAAGGTAGTTGACGTTTTTCAAAATGCGCCCCATCACAGAATGTGTCTTTTCAATACCTGCCTGTTCGCCAGCCACTGTAAGGGATAGTCCTGATATGTATTTCTCAAAGAACACCTTTACTTGACCTGCTGCCTTTTCATCGACAGTAACCACTCCATCTTGAATTTTGTATCCATATGGAATATATGCCATTTATCTCACCACCTTTTCTTTCAGGGAAAGACCGCATTTCAAATTGAATGTCAGCTCATCCCTGGAATTTACAATGATGTTCACTACAAATTCTTCAAATAGTTCTTCCGTATAGTCACCATTAAAATTATCTGCTGACACATAATCAATGAGGTCCTTTATCTCGTTTGCTCGCAAAACCCCACTCGCGGAATTTGATACAAGGTTTGTTTTTTCGGTTGAAAGATTTTTCATCTCACTATCTAAAACATTTCGTTCCTGATTAAAAAGAGCAGGCTCCAGGAAACCTTTGGCCATCAGTGTAATAAGGGTGTTGCGTTCTTCCATGAGTTGTTCCATTCGCTTATCAATAGCGTCCATTCTTTCACGGTCGCTATCCTCATCGATTTGGCTAATTGATTTGAAGAGTGGCTCTAGGATTAGCTTGTTGCTGAAAGCAAGTTTATTCATCATGGTTGTAAATGTGGCTTTGATTTCCCCATCTCGCAAGAACAACATGGAGCAACTCTCTTTGTCTTCAATATGACCGATGCAACTCCAAGCAATGTAACTCCTACCAGCTGAGTAGTTTGTCTTTCTCCTAAAATTGCGACCACACTCTCCACAGACAATCTTGCCACTTAAAGCATATCGATTAAGATAAACGTTCTTTTTCACGTCCTTACACTTCATCTTGGCTCTTTCATCAATGAGATCTTGTGCCTTAGCAAAGTCTTCTCTACTTATAATAGGTTCATGATTATCCTTGTAGTAATACTGGTCTTTTTCGCCTGTATTTGGATGGCGATTGTAGTTACTATCGGTGTAAGTCTTTTGTAGTAGAATATCACCCATATATTTTTCGTTTCGAAGCATGTCTATCACCGTGCCAGCACTCCAGCTATTACCTCGTCTTGCAGGGATTTTGTCTTTGTTCAAACCTCTTGCTATAGTACCTCCACCTTTTTCTGAAAGGCACTCTGCAAAAATGCGTTTGATGATTTCTGCTTCTTCTGGGACGATTAACATTTCACCATCTATATTGGTATAGCCATAGGGTGGAGTACCTACATAACTGCCGTTTTGAAATCTCTTTTGAATGGACCATTTGCTGTTTTGTGAAATGGATGCAGACTCTTCTGCAGCAAATCCTGAAAGAATAGAAAGCATGAGTTCACTTTCCATATCACCCGTATTTAGATTCTCTTTTTCAAAATAAATGTAAACACCGATATCAATCAGCTTTCTTACTAACTCTAGGCAATCTACTGTATTACGAGCAAAGCGGCTGATTGATTTGGTGATAATAAAATCTATCCGACCTTGCTTACAATCTCGTATCATGCGGAGCAGTTCAGTCCGTTTCTCCATCTTGGTGCCGGAGATCCCTTCGTCATAATAAAGACCAGCAAACTCCCATTCAGGATTAGACTTAATATAGCGCTCATAGTGTTCACGCTGTGCTTTAAGGCTTTCAAGTTGTTCGTCACTATCGGTTGAGACTCTAGCATAGGCGGCAACCCTAAGTTTCGTATTAGGTAGTTGTCCTTGTGGCAGTTCATCTATTTTTGTTATCTTTTTCATCATCTCACCTCGCTTTCGCCCATTACATACATCACTCTAAAAGCTATTAATAGCAAGCTTTTTAGGACATAATCTCGGCTAAACGGGGAGAGAATTTCTGCCTGTTCAAGGCTGATATTTTGTGTAATTCATCCACTGTGATTTTGCCTTCTTTATATAGGTTTGCGACAATGCTCTCTGCTATGTGAAAGTCATATTCCTTTTGTAATTCTTCCTCTGTCATCTGCTCGGTCTTGCCCTTTAAAGGACTGCCATCTTTTACTTCATAAATGTTCATAGAAAAACACCTCCTACCTAGTAGCCACGGCAGGAGGTGAAATCTGATGATTTCTTTAATCTTTTTGATAAAAGTCACATTCATAGCCATCGGCATCAAGTAGCAGCCCTTTTGCCCAAGGTGGCACTTGACTCATCTGTTTACATACTTCAGTAACCGATATTTGAGGATTAGCTTCAATAATTACTTCATCATGGACATGAGCCACAATACGATAAGTACTAAGCATCTTCATTGAATACATCAAAATATCACGGGATATAGCTTGAACAATATTCTCTACAAACTTAGGTCCGTAACTTTCAAGACGCTCCCATTTCTTGGTTCCACCTACTCCTTCATAGGTAACAGACTCACCACCAAACTGATTCTCACCGATTCGAGGTTTTACATAGGCAAGCCTTCTGTCAGAGGGAAGAACGATAAAAAGCATGTCACTAAAACACTGTTAATCATTGATGAATGGTTACTTTTCCCGATTAGTGATGAAGAGTCAAAGGAACTTCTTTGGATTATTGATCGCAGGAATAATCAAAGATCAACAATTATTGCTTCACAATTCAATCCTGCCGAATGGCTCGATCAGATACCAACTCCTGTAGTAGCTGAAGCCATTACAGATAGGTTATCAGCTCAGGCCCACAAAATAATTATCAATAACGAAAAATCTATGAGATCAATTCGTTGATGCCGGGAACCATCTCTTGGTTATCAGGGGGTGGCTCTTTCTAGCGCGCTGATTGCTCTGATCATCGCGCGGCACTGGTTCCGAAAACAGCAAACTTATGGCTCTCGTGGAACGCGTTTTGCAGCGTCCGTAGTAGGGAAGCGGACACGAAAATAATCAATCAGCAAAAACAACGGTTCTTGTGGATTGAAACGCTCAATCTGTTTTTCTATCGTTTGTTTTAATTCAGCAGAGGGAAAAGCAATTCCATTCTCTATCTGATTAAAATATGTACGGCTGATACCACAGGCAACAGCTAGTCTTGTTTGTGTTACTCCGTATTCTTCACGCTTTTGTTTTAATTCTTCAATAAAGTTATTATCATTCATTCTTTAATTCCTCCAATCAAAAAAGGCAACTACCGTTTATTGATAATTGCCTATACTTAAATTTCTGCAAAAGAAAAAGACAATCAATTTCTTATTTGAAATCAAATGTCTTTCCTATGCTCTATTCAATTTTATGTGTTAAATGAGTGCCTTTCAGTTAACACCCTGTTAAAAGCAGTTTTGCCTTGTAAAAACAGCGTTTTCCGCTTAGTAGTGTATATTGTCTCTTGTTTTTTGTGCCCCCCTTGTTAGAATATATCCACAATCCCATTCCTTGAAATTTTCATCATCATAGTGAAAACAAGGGTGCTTAAATATAATACCGGCACCAATTCCGTTATCAAATACCTTTAAATTATCTTCGTCATTAGAAGATAAAACTTTTATAGACTCTGGAAAGTTTTTTCCAAACACTTCTTCATCACTATAAATATCCTTTTGATACTTAGGTAATGCCAATATTTTTCCTCTTATAAGAAAATTGATAAACATTCTATATATTTTTTGTACTGATGTATCTTCATCTTCGGGTATTTCATAAATAGTTTTATCAACATCTACTTTCATCAAATCAATTCCCAAAGAATTAAAAAAATGTTGTTGTTCTAATGATAATTTTTCTATAAACTCCATATTAGCCGTTTTATCAGTAGAATAATCAACCTCTTTATATAGTTTTTTTGTCAAGTCAATATCAACATCTAATTGCCAAGGATTAAAGTCAAAAATCATGCTAATTACACCTCTTTAAATTTTCTTTTTGTTATCTTATACAAACTGGAATTTCATGAATTATCGCTTGCCTTAAACTTGCTGACACAAATCATTTAGTTTCCAATCCACTCAAATAGAATTGATATAACAAATACACCAGAGAAAATATACCAATTAACAAATACGCCACATTTTCTTTTAAAGATACTAGATACGATGAGAATACAACAAAGCCAATAACCTTGATTACCGCTTTAATTTTTCGATTTTCAATCTTATCAATTTTACAACAGATAAAACGTACTCCAATAACCATAGGAGAAAATAAGATTGCAATCAAAATTAATATAATATTTTGCTTATTAAAAATAAGCTTTGATAACTGTTTTTTCTCATTATCCTTGATGTCCAAATACTGGTATAGCAATATAAGAGAGGCTTGGTCAGGAACACTTTTTCCCAATTCCCATTTCGAAATTGTCTGTCGCGTAACAAAGACAACATCAGCCAGTTGTTGTTGGGTTAAGCCCTTTTCAATTCTGGCTGATTTAATCAAATCTGATATTTCCATAGTTGTATTCCATTTATTATCTGTTTTTAATAGTGTCGCATAATGTTATTGCTAAACAAGCAACTATTACAAGAAAACTCATCTGATGTTTAATAACAACGCAAAATAGGCTAATTGCCAATAACATACCGATAAAAGCAATCATACTATACTTGTATATCCTAGGATGTTTTTGGGATAATGCATTCGATATTTTTACAATTACTGCTATCATAGGAATAATTAATACCCCCATAACACCAAATAAAATTCCAGTTGCAACAACACTCATTTTGTTTTTCTTTAATTCCTTCAACATAAAAAGAACCTCCTTTGTTTTTGATACTTTGATATTAAAATAGAATTCTTTTTATGTCACGCAACGCTTGTGAAAACAGGCGCAACGGTAACGATTTTCATTCTGGTCATCGAAAGCAAAATTCAAATTTATCGTTCTCTTTGACATAGATTATATCACGCTAGAAATGAACAGTCATTCTTTTTCAGTTATCTAATCAAAATTTATTACCGAAAAAAGACACTATATTTCAAGTGTCATTTTCTTATATTCCAGTATTTTGCAAGCAGGTAAACACAGGTTATTCCTTAATATCCTTTTGTTTGGGAAACTCCTGTTTCCCACCGAGAAACTGATCTGCCGGATACATTAAGAATTTCTGCCAACTGCTCCTGTGTCATATTTTTTTCTTTTCGAAGCGTTTTTAGAAAACTTCCGATTTTTTGTTGATCCATGCTTGGGTCCTCCTTTCATCCAAAGAGTATTGCAAATCAACGCAGGAATACACGACACAAAGCGAGAAATGTCATGTTTTCTTTATAGACAACCTTGTCTAATGCAATAGCAAATTCAAATTTAATGCCAAATCTTAAGTTGAAAAAATATCTATTTTATCAACTTACATTAATTGACTAAACACTTGTTAACATTGTAATTCCGTTCTGTTAAAAAACAGAAAAAGCTGCACATACTGCAGAAAAAATATTAGATACTGCATGAATAATCCAACTTGGAAGAATTGATCCATTAGCATTCTTCTCATTTACAAATCCCATACACCATGCAATGGATGCTGTAAAAATAATAATCACAATTGCTTTTACAACTCCTGTTATAGAAATAAACATAACGCCATGCATCAGACCAAAAAGAATTGCTTGTATTGCATTAGCAGCGCCAAAACCAAACTTATTTGATAATCTCTTTAATAGAAATCCTCTGAAAAGTAGTTCTTCTGGAAATGATGTATTCAAAACCGCATACACAATAATAGCTGGAAGTGCTATTGTACCAACTCCCGCAAAATCAGATGTTGCCGTTTCGACATCCTTTATTATATAAAGCAAAAGTGCTCCTAGTACTGTATATGCAACAGAAACTATAATGATTGAAATAGCCGTCTTTTTTCCGCCATCTACTCTCTTTAAACCAATCCATTCGAAGAACTTTTGTTTCTTTCTCGCTGTAATAATCCACCATAAAAAAGGAATAAATGCAAATAAAATAATCTGAACAATACTGCTCACAATTTTACTGATAAATAGTTCCATAACCCTCACCTTTCGTTTATTAAAACGGAATTTATCTCTCTGACAATAGTTGTATAGTCTCCCCCTATACTCGCGACATTAATACCATCGTCTCGACATTATCTATTTTGTCCAAACTATAATCAATGTCATGATCTATAAGCGGAAGCTTGAAAACAACAGATTTTATCCAAGTGTCCTTTTCTGTTTTTTCGTCATAAATTTGAATTTCTTCTATCAATTCATTAAGTAATCTCTTTTTGTCGATATCTGAAAGAACTGTATAAAGACTATTAAAATTAACAAGGATTTTATAAATATTATCAGAGGTTATTTTTTCTTCAAGGATTGCCTCTTTCCTTTTTCTGCTATCATTTAACTGCATTTCTACATATTCTAACTGGTCATATATAGCATCAAGTCTGAGATTTAAATCAGTATATTTTCTATCATAATGTTTATCTTCAAAATTTAAAGAGTCGATTTGATTAATTAGTGATGCTTTTGTACCTGTTAATTGTCTAATCATCGCTAAGTGTTTATTAATAACTTCGTCAATTTCTTTTGTATCTATTTGAATATTGATTTTATCTTCAATTTTTTTGGCAAAGGTAGGATTACTAACTATTTGAGTAATTATTGTTTCTACTTCTTTTTCAATTAATTCAGCCCTAATTTGTTTATTAAAAGTACATTTATGTCCATTCATCATTTGTCGATGTTTGCATCCGTAATAGTAATAATCTTTATAATGCTCTCCTTCTTTGTTTTTATTACGTTTACGACTTTTATTTCCATACAAACCAGCACCACAATATGGGCATTTTATTAAATTTGATAAGATATGAACTCTCTCATCTTTTCCTCTATTTATCTTCTCATACTTTTTAGCTTGAGATTTTCTTTTTTCCTGAACTGCATTCCATAACTCATCATCAATTAAAGGTTCATGATTTCCTTGAGCTATAATATAATGATCAGATTTTTCTAATTTAATTTTACCAGTATTTTTATCTTTAATCGTTTTTCTTCTTCCATATGCAATTTTCCCATTATATACGGGATTATCCAATATTTGTCTTATTAAACTAGCTGAAAAATATGGATTCTTGCCATTTTGTCTTATAGGTTTATTAATACCTAAAGAAACTAAATACTTAGATACTCCATTGGCTCCCATATCTGAATTAGCATATAAATCAAAAATCATCCTTACTGCTTTAGCTTCATCTTCATTAACAACTAATTCTCCATTATCTAATGAATAGCCAATTGGAGCAAAACCACCATTCCATTTACCTTCTCTAGCCTTTTGTTTTCGACCCTCCATAGTTTGAGAAAGTATATTTTCACGTTCCATTTCTGCTACTGCTGAAAGAATTGTTATAACAAGTTTTCCAGAATCTTTAGAGCTGTCTAAACTATCATCAACACAAATCAGATTTACATTATGATTTTCCATGACTTGTAATGACTGCAACACATCCGCCGCATTTCTTCCAAATCTAGATAATTTAAAAACCATTACATAATCAACTTTATCTTTTTCAGCTGCTATATCATTAAGCATAGCTATAAATTCATTTCTACCTGTAATAGATGTTCCTGATTTCCCAGCATCTTTATAGGTTTGTATTATTTCTATATCATAAGCTTTTGCATACTGTTTTATTCTTTCTTCTTGAGCATCAAGTGAGTAACCATCAATTTGCATAGATGTTGACACTCTTGTATATACATACGCTTTTTTCTTTTTCATTTTTCCACCTTTAGTTTGGACATATTTTCACGTTATAGTTATACCTATATTTTACATAAGTCTTAATATAAAAGTCAATGCAGTAACCTATTCTGATGACTTATTTTCCTCATTTTTTTCTGAACCTCTTGACGGTACTTCCAATTTTTCAAAGTCTATCTGATCTGCATACTTTTCTATTAATTCTTGAAGAAGCACAGCCAAAGAATCTAAATTATTATTTTTATTTGACATATTATCCAAGTTAGAATCCTCCGATATTTTAATTTCAACTTGTATATGTCAGAAATTTTTTATGAACTTACTTAATGATCTAATTTACAAAAAATACTATTAATTTATTTTACTCACAAAAAATCTGTTTATACGCTCCATTTATGGACGTATAAACAGATGTAGGGTATTTACCAAGGATAAGTTTTTAAACTCTTTTGTTATTGAAATCCCTTTCTGACAAATTATAGATAGAAGATTGATGGCATGGAGAAAATAAAAAAAGGAAGTGATCAAAAATGAGGAAACAAAGAAAGGAAGTTGCAAAATATGGAGTAATGAAAAATAAAAAAGATTTATAGAGCAAAATTTTAATTGGTGAAAAAATGTATAGTGTAGAAATGCACTTACAAAAGTATTAAATAGCAAGCCAAGCTATCAATCTAAAAATGTGTACTTTAGAGCAAGCCAAGCTCTTTAAAAAATGTGTTTTGTCTTAGATTAGACAACTTAGAAGCTTCTACGGACTCGGTAGTATAAAAAGCTTAGTCTTAACAATTAGAGTAGCAAATAAGGCTCTAGAATCGCTTTTAAGAGCTTTAATTTTAAAAATATAGCTAAATTTGAAAGGAGCATTTTATGTCATTTAATATCACAAACGAAGCTTTTAACAAAGCATTTGGAATAATAGATGAAGAAAAGAAAAAAACTAAAAAGTGGGATAAAAGAAAGCAGAAATACGTTTTAAAAAATCAGATTTATGATAGATTAACAAAAATGTTAAATGATGGTATGAGCACATCAAGAAATAACGACAAAAATGATTTATCAACTACAACAAAAAATAAAATTTATAGCGTTACAACTTATAAGACATACAAAAAACAATGTTATAAATTTGCAGAATTTTTGAAAGAAAATTATCCTGAAATAAAGAAAATACAACAAGTTAAAACAGAACACGTAAATGAATATCTGAAAAACTTAACAGATAAAGGCTTATCTGCTTACTCAATTAGCACAGTCAAATCAGCTATAGCAAAGGTTTTAAGAACATCATCTACAAACTTTATAGCAACACCTCCAAGGACAAGAAAATCAATCAAAAGAAGTCGCTATGAAGCTAAAAGAGATAAAAACATATCAGAAGAACTAGAAAGAAAATTTTCTAAAATAACAAGCTCTACAGGATTAAGAAAAAAAGAAATGGAAGCTGTAAGAGGGGTTGATTTGAAAGAAATCAACGGAAAATATTATGTAAAAGTTAGACAAGGAAAGGGTGGAAAAAAACGCTTAGCTTTAATCATGGGCAAAGATAAGGAAGAAACGGAAGAAATAATAAATATTTTTAAAGAAGCTGGAGAGCTTAAAATAGCACCAAAATTACCTTCTCATTATGACAACCACCACTACAGAGCAGTATACGCCAAGAGAATTTATAATCATTATGCAAGACCAATAGATGAAATACCTGGTGGTTTAATTTCAGAAGGAGGAGAAAGATACATTATGAGAAATGATAGAGCTGGAGAAATATTAGATCGAAAAGCTATGTTAATAACTAGCAAATACTTAGGACATAATCGTATTGATGTAATAGCCCAATCTTATCTGTACTAAAATAAATGGATGTATATGTAAAATCTATGTCTATAAATAGTAGTTTAAAGTTAACTTACTATAACATAAGTATGTATGTTGCTAAGGCATCAGTAAAGTACCCCTGTAATAGGGGATTTTTTTACCACTTATGTTTAATCAAAGATATGAAATAAAAACGAAGTTTTAAAAATTTTCTGACATATACCTTTTAAGAAATTAAAAGGAGTATTTTATGTCAGATAACGAAATTAGAGATGAACTTCTAACCCTTCTTTATCCAAAGAATAATGAAAAAAGAATTGTCTACATGAGGATAAAAAGTAGAAAGCATACAGTTAAATTTATAGAGCTTGAAAAACTTCAATATTATAACAGAAAAAATATTTATATTTCAGTTGCTGAAAGATTCCCTTCATTTAATAACACAACAAACAAAGCAATTATTGATTTAGATACTATAAAGCGTGTTTCTTACATTGTTGTTGACCTAGATTACTGCAGATCTTCTGAATGGAGCCATGAAAAAGCAGAGCAAGTTTATAACGCATTAAAAACATTTAATGTCTTTGATGATGTACTTTGTCCTCATATAACACTTAATTCAGGTAGAGGGTTACATCTGTTTTATTTAATAGAACCCGTCTATTTTTATAAAGACAAAATAAAAAAAGAAAAACAGATAAGTTTGTACCAAGATTGTGCTGCATATCTAAAAGAAAGTTTGTATGAAAAAATCTCTGAATTAAAAGTCGCAGATGTCTATGCATTAAAAAACATTGATTTAGATAAAAACGTTGGATCAAATATATTACAAATTATAAGATTACCTTTATCCTATAATAGCTCAGCTAAAGCAAAGGGTACTCTAATAGATATTAACGATTTTCCAAGATATTATCTCGGCTTGTGGATAAATGAGTTAAAACCAGAGAAAGATATAAATAAAAGCAACTATATCCATAAAGCAAACATCGAAAAACTAAGCTTAAAAAGAATTGCTGATTATAAAACATTAATTAAGATAAGGAAAGAAAATAACACACTTGTTGGTAGTAGAGATAAAATAATGATTCAAGCAGCTTGGACAATTATTAATGGAGACCTATCTAAAGATATTTTATATGAAATCGGAAGTTTAATTGGTGGAGGATTCGAAAAAGAGAGATATATAGAATCAAAATGGAGAAATGCTATGAGGAATGTAGCTTCTAAATACAAGAAATTGTCAAACAAAAAAATCATGGAATGGTTAGATATTTCAGAAGAAGAAAGTCAGTTTATGTCATGCCTCAAACCTTGTACTAAAAAAGAAGTTATAGCCCAGCAAAAAAGAGAAGAAAAAGAAAAAATAATTTTAGCTGTTAAAGAATATTATCATGAGAATGGGAATATATCTGAAACTGCGAAGAAGTTTAAGCTATCAAGGAATACGGTTAGGAAATATATTAATTTAAAATTGAATTAAATTTAAATACTATAAACGCTTGATAATTTACAATAAAAAAAGAACACCCTTATGCAAGAGTATTCTTTGAATAAAGAACAATTTTCTGACCTTGTTCAATATAGAAAAAACTATGAAAATTACTATGGAAAGGAAGTGGAGAGGTAGGATTTATATCTTATCCTCTCAGTTTTATAAAATAATATAATTATTCTAAAAATATATCTCCCTTAGTTTTTCTATTTGTCCAGTATATTCCATTGATTTTTTTTGGATTACTTACATCTAAACGACAAGTCCCAATTTGAATCGGATTTAAGTCGCTATATTTGCTATATGGATTGGTTATATAATTATAATACAGTATAAAGTCTCCATTTTCTTCAATAATTTCTGCTACTATACTATTACTTATAACTTCATTTGTTTTAAGTTTTATTTTTATATTTGTAAAAGTTTGTTCTATAAAAACTTGAATATTTTTATTTAAATCTTCACCACCGAAATTATACTTTAATAATCCTTTATACTCTTTTTTTAATTTAGGCATTTTTATAAAAGGAATCCACTTCCATAACCATTTATCGAAAATCAATATCGGAATAGGTGGGATTCCTACAGCTTCAGGAATTAGTGATATGAAACCAACCCCTCCATTAGGCTTTTTTAAAGTCACTAATACAATGTAAGCAATTAAAGTAGACCAAGCCGATATCTTTATCAGCATATTATTCTTAGATTTCATATTCATAAAACCTATACAAGTCTTTAATAAATTTCGAACAATAATCTATTCTTTCTGAATCGTCGCTTCCTATTAGTTTTATCCCATTAACTTCTTTAAAATTGGATATTAACGTCAAACTATTATACAAAAAATCTACTATTTCATCAAAAATAAATCTATAAGAGGTATACTTTGTAAAATACTCATCTGGAACATTCCAAACTAAGCATTCCACCAAAAATGAACTTACATCTTTCGCACTCTTATAACCTTCATCTATCATTTTATAACGCATTTCTTTAGCAATTCTCACCATTTTCTTAAAATAATAGTTTGTTTTTTTATTCTTCTCAATGCCATTCTCCATATGTTGTTCTGGATAATTTATAATCTCATTACCTATATCAGGAATTATTAAGATCCCACCAACATAATTATTCTCATTATAACTATAATCAGCTGTATAATCACGAAATCTTAAAGCAGGCACTGAATCGGTATCTTTTCTATATGAATTACCGTTAATTTTGATTGATTTATTTTTTCGATGTACATCATACCCAAATTTTTTTCTTAATACTATTTCTACGTCATCCTTAAAACTTCTTTCTCTAGGAGTTGCCGTTACAAAACCATAATTTTCTCTACTTACTCCTTGTCTATATTTTGGTCTAAATCTATCTTCTTGAACTACGGCAACATCAACATCACTATTACTTCTGACATTAGTATTATTGGCATATGAACCTTGTAAAAAAATTTTAACTTCATAACCATTTTCTCCAGACATCCTCAATTGATACGAAGGAATATCTGAGTACATCTTATTGATTATATTTGATTCTTTCAACCCTAGCTCTTTTAACGCATCCGCCACCATTCGAATAGCATTTTTACATTGATTTTCTTCTGTTTCACTTATAGGTTTTGCATAATTTTTTAGCTGTTCTTCTGTAAATTTCAAAACATACCTCCTTAAATTTCTTCTATTAACTTATTAACAGCATTTTCAAAGTTACATTTTCTCATTTCTTCATTATAAAATGGTAAACCCAAAATTATATAATCGTTATTTGTAGTAAAAATTGTATTTTCTATTTCATGCATTTCTGAAATATCTAATAGAAATTTTTCTTTCCATGAATCTTTCAATAATAAGTGAGATCCTTTTGGTTCTATATAAACTTGAAAGTTTGAGTTCACGTCAATTTTTTCTTTTTCAATAAAAAGTAAAAAGTCAGGCTCAAATCTTTCTCCATCAGAAAAAGAGTAAATTGCAAGCTCTGAAATTCTTTCATTTCTTATCAGGAAGAATTTAACTCCTTTTTCTTCTAACTTAGGCTTAATCTCTCTGTTAAAATATTTAATAAATAGTTTTTCCTCGCTTGTTCCGAAGTTGTCATTGTAAACATACCAGTCCTGGTCAAAAAGGCTTAGTTGGTAATTCTCATTTGGGTTGGTGTTTTGGGATTCGCCCATACCTCCACTAGTATCGATACTTGATAAATAGATGGACTTATTCTTTATAACATCTGACAATTTGCTTGGAGAAAATACTCTCGACCCCTCATACTCAGGTTTTAGACTTAATATAAAAGAAGAAATGCTATTAAAAGCTCTTATAAGGCCATTGTAGATATCTCTTCCTGTAACCATCTTATTACTATGGACAATCTCTAAAACATTATTCCCTAAATAATTGTCATCGGTTAAAAATTCTCTGACTGTTTCCAACCTTGGATACTTCTCTTTTAAAACAGAAAATCTAAGTTCTCTAAAACTTTCTGCAGCACCAGATAAAATATTATAGGGTATATCTTTAAACTTATAAGAAGTATTAAGCATATATTTTGCCGGTTCTTCAAGCACTATATCCGGTCCAAAAAGAGTATGTAGCACTCCACTTGAATCCCTTACCGTATAACGATGAATAGTATTTTTTTTGCTTTCCTCAAGTCCTTTAATATTAGACCTATCCTTTGGCACACGTCTGTTTGAAAATACAAATCCCTTTTTATAAATTTCAGAATCTTTGAAAGAATCTTTTACTTCATAGGTAATCTTTATCGGGTTTTCGTCTTCCATCCCCGTTGCAATGAGTGCCTGTCTTAGCTCAGAAATATATTTAGAATCGTCTCTTGAGTGAAAATACATGGTTTCAAGAATTCTATTGGGATTATCTAAATCGTAATCATACTTTCTTTTAAATCTCTCTTGGCTTTCATCTACCTTAAATGGACAATACCTAGCGCCACGTCCAATAAGCTGAGCTTCTTTTATAGTGTAGTTAGATATTCCTTTTCCACCTTGACGGGTATCATAAAGCCTTACGATATCAAAGAGATTTAAAACGTCCCATCCTTCATTGAGCATATCTACTGCAAAAATAAAACGAATTTGGTTATCCTTATCTTCCAGCGAGTTTACCTGTAGTTGCTGCTCTGTCGTATTGTCAGCATATCCATTCATAATAATAGACTTATCTTTTGTGAAACCGTCTTTTAATGAATTAACTAGAAGCATTAGAGAATTATCTTTCTTTTTAAAATAATCAAGAGCAGAGCTTAGTTCTTTTATCTCCGCCTTATATAAGTTATCTAAATCAGTTGTCGATAGACTTTTCAGCTTTTCAAAAAATTCATCATAAAAATCTTCCGAGTCATTAATCCTTTGAGACTTAAAAAGAACAACAGGCTTAATGTTTATACCAGCATCAGAGAAGAGATATTTTCTATACTCACTCATGACTATAGCCATCAAGGCTCTTTCCCAAAGAGTCGAATTAGTCGCAAAGTTTTGAAAGTCTTTAGTATAGCCAGATTCTCTAAATTTCAAGAGTGGATAATTATAAATCATCTTATCCAAATATTTTGATCTTACATTCTTATCCTTAATATCTGCTGTTGCCGTAAACTCTAAGAGTACATGATCTTTATTTCTATGAAAAGCATTCATCACCGAGTATTCCCAAGAGTTTCTGTCAGCCTCTTCGTCTTTTGTCAGTCTTTTAGTCATGGTATTAACATGGTGAGATTCATCTGAAATAAATACTATTTTTGTGTCTTCAAAATCTTTATAAGTCAAGGAGTTTTCCTTTGGATCTAATAGATCAAAGTGTAGTTTTTGCGTCGTTGTAAAGCATATATTAATATCGTTTGAAAGACTGTTCAGTCCCATAAAATTGTCTACCGCATTAATCTTGACTTTGTCTCCCAAATATTCGATTTCTTTGCTAAATAGATACTTGTTTGAAAGATTATTCAAAAAGTTCTCTTTGGTTTTTTCCAGTATATTGGTCTGGTTAACAAAGAAGAGAAAGTTTCTATATCCTTTGGTGTATAGGTAAAGGATGAGACCTGCCATGATAACAGTCTTACCAGACCCCTCTCGTGTCAAGCTAATGACAATAATTATATTAATGGATAATAAAGTTAAAAGCAGTCAACTTTATTAAGTCAACTGCTTTTTTAAAATATTATATTACTTTAACCCATTAAATAATTTGTAACTTTCAAATATGGATAGAATTTGATCAACTTTTAGGATTCTTAAATTATCAATATTTCCATATCTGATTGCT
This sequence comes from Peptoniphilus sp. ING2-D1G, assembly GCA_000952975.1. Classification (GTDB taxonomy): domain Bacteria; phylum Bacillota; class Clostridia; order Tissierellales; family Peptoniphilaceae; genus Peptoniphilus_E. Next base: position 1,519,938 of record LM997412.1, read on the forward strand.
TGTTTTAGCTGATTTTTTGTAAATAAAACATTATAATCCTTTTTTACCCATTTTTCTATAAAGTCTTCATACTTTATATATTCTTTCATGGACATATTATAGGAAGTTCTTTTTAGTTTTATCAGCACTACCTCAACACTGGGTATGGGATGAAAATATCTTTTAGGAATATTGTATAAAATTGAAATTTCATAAAATGGAGCTAACATTAGGCCCATTTTACGGTTTAAGTCTTCTAATCTTTTTGCAAACCCTAATTCCACTATTAAGTAAATCTCATCTGCATATTTTTCTAAACTAAGTTTACGAATAATAGAAGTACTCAAATTAAATGGAATATTTCCAAAAACTTTATACTTAAATGTAGATGGTAATTCATAAGACATAAAGTCATGATTAACAATTTTTATATTATCTAGATCTGAAAATTTGTTGTTTAATATAGGAATTAATTCACTGTCTATTTCAATAGCAATTACCTGTTTAGCCCTTTCCACAAAGTATTGAGTAAAATGCCCTTTACCTGGACCAATTTCAAAATAAACATCATTAGAATTCACGTCTATCTTCTTACATATTTTGTTTATATCATTAATAGAAGTTACAAAATTTTGTCCAAATCTAACACTTTTTCTGTTCATTATAACCTTTACCTTTCTGGTTATAATGAACCTTTTTTAGTTCATTATAACCGGTTAATTAATCGATTGGTTTAATGAACTGTTTCTTAATCTGATATGATAAATGCCACCATATATTTGCATATTATGTCCTCCTTAAATTATTAATGCATCTTTAATACATTGATTTTTAGAGAAACTATTTTTCTCTTTTTCATTATATCACTTCTAAGTATCCACTTCAACAACAGCTTTTTGATAGTTTATTGAATTTGGATACTAGCTATTATCTAAAATTTACTTATAATATTTCATTTCCTCTAACTACAATCGACACAATATATTTTTCGATTAAATCTTTAGTTAGTTTTTCTTCTTGGATATTCTCTTGATGAATAACGATTTTTATTTTCTCATTCTTTAAAAAACCTATTTCAAAATCATCGATGATTTTCAGAAGACTTTCATCGGCTTTCTTGAGTTTACTTTTTATCGTTTTTTCATCGTCCATTTCATGAAAAATAATATAATTGGTTTCTATTGATAGTTCGTATACTTTTGATCGTGCTGGGTTTATCAACTTCTCAATGGCTAAATCTCCTGTTCCTAAAGATCCTCCATAAGTTAGAATAAAAATTAATTCATCTTCTTTTTCCAAGTAATCATTAATAAATATTCTTTGACAATTTGTGGCATAGACCAAAAATAAAGTGGAGTTTGGATAATCGTGCGCTCATCTTTATCTGTAATAGTTTCATGAGTAATAAGAATAAATTCTTGACCAATCTTAGTTGTCAACTTCTTAGCAATATGTTCGGTATTTCCCGTACCAGAAAAATAATAGATCATTTATATCTATCCTCCATTTTATTACCTTAAAATCTTCTTATAAACTTGTAGTAACAATTTACGTCATAATATATACTATTATTCTATAGCTAATTAGATTTAAATTATATAGATTTATTGAAAATTTGGTTAATATTTACAAATAAAATGAAAAAATATTTCCGATATAATATGTAAAAAATAAGTGCTTCTAGGCATTAAAAGAGGGCAACTGTTATGTCACCCTCTTCTAGCTTACTTCCATTCAATTTTTAGAATCTGATTTCCTCTAACTATGATTGATTTGATGTCCTTTTCCATCAGCTTTCTTGTTAACTTTTCTTCATGAATATTTGCTTGTTGAACAACTTTCTTTGATTGTTCATTTTTCAAAGCATCAATTTCATCATCAAGTTTTTTCTTTTCCTCTATGAAATCAAGTCTTGTCATTTTTCCTAGTTTATATTTCTCATAAGAAGCAAGCTTTTTAGATTCTAAATCTTGTATGAGAACATCAGAGTCAATTAGATACTTCTTCTGCTCATGTATTTCAGAAGAAATATCATATTTAACTTTAATCGCTTCTAATACTAACGGTTCAACTTTATCAGCATTAGACCCTATTATCTTTACTCCATCATTCTTACAATAACGACATCTAAAATATCGATGTTCTTTTACTGTGCCATCTTTCCTTTGTCTCTTTGATCTTGTCATTGCTAAAACATGACCACACTCAGGGCAATATAAAAACCCTTGTAATGGTGAGTGATTGTGCCATTTATAATCTGTATTCTTGTCCTTAAAACGCTTAGAAGCTTTTAACTCCTGAACCTCATCAAATACATCTTTAGATATTATTTCCTCATGATTATTAACGACTCTTCCCCAGTCTTCTTTAGGGAGATATTTACTCTTTTCTTTTGTTCCATTTACCAATGACTTATCCACTCTGCTATAGACATAAGTTCCCGTGTAAATTTCATCGGCCAAAATATCTATTACCGAGGAAAAGTTCCATGCTGGATTATCCTTAATTGCTGTATATCTTTTTGAGTAGTCCATTTTGGTTAACTGAAGCTTTCTTTGAGCTGGTGTAATTATCTCGTTTTCATTGAGATAATCCTTAATTTTCCTTGTAGATAGACCTTCAAGATAAAGTTCATAAATCTTCTTTACCACCCAAGATGTTTCCTCATCTGGAATAATCTTGTATTTGTCCTCAGGATCTTTCATATAGCCATATGGTGGATTCCATGATTGTATTTTTCCTTGCTCATTCAAAGTTTTCTTTACTGCCTTAACTTTAGCAGAAGCATCTTTTGCATAAAAGTCATACATAAGATTCTTGAATTGAACATCAAGTTCAACACCATTTCCAACTTCTTTTGAACTATCATAGCCATCATTGATTGCTATAAATCTAACTCCCATAAAAGGAAAGATGTTTTCAAGATAATCACCCATTTCTATATAATTTCTCATAAATCGTGACATATCTTTTACTATGATACAGTTTACCTTTCCTTGTTTTACCTTTAAAAGAAGTTTGTCTAAGCCTGGTCTTGAAGTAGTGCTACCACTATAGCCCTCATCAATAAATTCTTCTATATTTGTCTTTTTAAGCTCTTGGTCATTAAAGATGAAGTTCTTTATAATATTTCTTTGAGAATTTATAGTGTCTTCTGTATGCCCTAGATTCCCTTTTTCAAGTACGGATATTCTAAGATAAATAGCAGTATTAATCATTTGACCTCATCTCCCTTCCACCTAAAAAGCCTTTTAAGCTAATTTCTATAGTTTCATTATCATATACATCAATACGTTCAATATATTTATGAACAATATCTTCATCTAGCTTGATGTCTTTATTGGAAAATAGATTATCAAATAATCCTATTTCCTCTTCAGCTTGAGCTTCTATTGAAAGGATTTCATGTATTGTTATAATATTAATTATTAACTAGCTCCTCTTTAAATATTTTTGTTAAATGATTTAATGAGTAGTTTACACGATTTGGTTTAAGCCAATCATCTAAAAACATAATAAGCTCTTCCTAAGATCTTAAAGCATCCTCTGCTATAGCATATATATAAAACCTTATTTAGTATCCATAGTTATATACTACCACCATTTCTTGTTTTACGTATTGATGTTTATCCCATGGTTCATTTTTTTGTACATATGGTGAAAACCTTTATAGATATAGGTTTTATCCATATTTAACTGATAATTGCACTTAAGCTCCTTTCAAATTTCACTTTGTTTCTGAAATAAATATCTCAGTCCTTCTTTGCTACTATCATTATCATTATTTCTAATATCATTAGTTATAGACTCACCATTATATATATCATAACCATAAGGCTCAGTAATAAATATACCCTTTCCATTTGAATAAGAAAGTAATTCTGCCTGATAGGATTTCGATGTATCAACAGGTATCCTTCCACTTAAAGTTGTCTCTTCTCCCTTGCCTATTATATCTTCAATAGAAGCCCTCATCTTCCTGAGATCACTCATAACTCTTCCGCAGAAATCATTTGGAACTTGAACTGTATATTTTAAATAAGGTTCTAATATTTCAGTTCCTGCTTTTCGAAGAGCTTCCCAAAATACATATGGTGTTAAATTTCTAAAGTCAGAGGGGGTACTTACTGGACTATAGTATAATCCGTAGTCAAAAGTTATTTTTAAATCTGTAACTTCCCATCCATAAAGCCCTTCTTTACAAGCCTTCTCTACAGCATCTTTTACTGCATTTTGAAATGAATTATTTAAATATCCATAGGACACCTCTGTCTTATATAATAATCCTGACCCTATTGGTAGTGGTTCTATTGACAGTCCAATAGATGCCCAATAAGGATTTGGTGGAACCTCTATATGGATTACTGCTTTAGAGTTTCTCTTAGGTCGTTCTTTATATATTGTTTTCAATTCACCAAATTCAGTATCTATTTTATATCTGTTTTTAAGTAGTGATTTGATTACTTCCATCTGAATATTTCCAAATAGCTTCAATATGATTTCTCCAGTATCTCCGTTAATTTCACAATCGAGAAATGGGTCTTCTTCAGTTAATTCAAATAGTGCTTCTATCAGTTTGCTTCTTTTGCTTAAATCACAAGGTTTAATTGATGCTCTCAATGCCGGTTGGGCTATCTTTATATCTAAAATCCCGTCATATTTCTTACCAATATAATCACCTATCTTCAGAGAATTAGCATTAGAAATAATAGCAATATCCCCACTATTAACCTGATCTACCTTCACAATTTCACCATTCATAATTGATTCCAGACTTTTTATCTTGAAAGTTTCTTCTGTGCCATTTATATAAACATCTTGACGTGTCCTTATATTCCCACTGAATACTCTTAGGAAAGTAATCTTACGGGATTCTTCATCCCTATCTATCTTATAAACATACGCAGATAGGTTATCTGTAATATTATCATTATTTACAGGAAGATAGTTTGTAATAGCAAATAGCAACTCATCAATCCCAATATCTTTTAAAGCAGAACCATGCAAAACAGGATAAAGATTGCAACTATTTACCTCATCCAGAAATACATTATCATACTCTTTTTCTGTAATGACATCGCCATTTATATATTTTTCTGCTAGATAATCATTTATATCCAGTAACTTCTCTATTATTTGACTTTGAATTACTTTATCATCCCTTACATTTGTCAATTCAAAATCACCTTTATCTTTTATTTTAACTGATTGCATTATTGCAAGATTAGAAGTTAATTTCTCCTGTATTTGAGTGTATATTTCATCCAAATATACTCCCTTTCGATCTATTTTATTCACAAATATAAGGGTTGGAATATTTAATTTCACTAAGGTATTAAAAATCACTTTCGTTTGAACTTGTATTCCCTCTTTTGCTGAAATTACTAAAACAGCTCCATCTAATACTCTCAGTGTTCGTTCAACTTCAGCTATAAAATCCATATGCCCAGGGGTATCTATGATATTTAGCTTTGTATCATTGTAATTAAATGAAACTGTAGATGCTCGTATAGTTATCCCCCTATCTCTTTCAAGTTCCATCGAGTCCGTTATCGTTGTACCATTATCGACTCTTCCAATCTTATTAATTGCCCCACCTTTGTATAATAAACCTTCTGTAACAGTTGTTTTTCCTGCATCAACATGGGCTAATATTCCTATATTAATAATTTTCATTTTATACCTCCATAATTATATAAAAAATCCCCTGTGATAAAATACTCTCTTCACAGGGGAACTTATTTTTATATAATTACTTAAAGTAAATATAACATACACAATTAGATATAACATCAAGGTGTTACATCTACAGTCTAATCAATGCTATATAATACATAAAAATATAAATTTATTGTTATGAGAATATTTCTAAATAAAAGTACAATTAATAAGCCATACAAATATCCTTTTGCATGGAAAACGTACTTGTTCTATTTTATTAATAGTTATTTAAAAATATTATGCCTCATATGATAAAACTCCTTTGATTAATACTACATTTTATAATACTTAATTTTATTTTATTTGTCAAGTAAGACTCAGAATCTGATAGTGTCAAGTTTTTGTTGGTGAAGGAATCCCTTTAATTTATAGACTTTTTAAAAAGTCTGTGTTTAACCACTGTTTCAACCATTTACCTGAACTTTTGTTTAATATTTCTATGTTTGTTCCACCATAATTATTATTATATGATGATTTCTTTGATTTTGATACTTTTTCGTCTAGTTTTATTATTCTTGTTTCCTTATGTTTTTCTTTTCTTTTTTTCAGGTAGTATTTTTCTAAGTCGCCTCCGTTGTCTTGATATACTCGCATTCTTGACATTTTGTCCATGCCTTCTTCGCTCCATCCTAATGGACGTGAGCTTAGTCTACTGGATAGTATATGACTTACTTGGCCTTCTGCACTTATTTTTATTTCTGGATTTTCTATTTTGTTTTTTATTCCTTCCCATTGATTTCTTAGGTATTTGTATGCGTTTGTTATCTGAAGTGTAGTTTCTGTTGATTCTTCCATATTTTTAAGTGCTTCTTTATATTGATGGTGATTTGTTGTCTTTATTGCTTCTTCTAATTTTTCTATTTCTAAGATATCTCCTGTTTCTAATAGATATCTATCTGTTATTAGTTTTATATATTTTGATAGGTGGTAGCTGTCTATTATATATTTGCTTTTGGGTATTATTTTTATTCCTGTTTTTATCCAGCTTGCTCCGTCTCCACCTATATAGATGGTTTTTACTTTGTCTATATCATAAGCCTGGTCCAGGTAGTCTAATACGTCATACCATATTTCTTCGGGATCCATTGTTCCTGTAAAGCTTCTTTTTTTATTGTTTTTCTTCGTTTTTTTGATTCTTTTTCTTTTCCTTCATAGACGCTGATTAGTTTAATTTCTTTATTGCCTTTTGTTTGGGTGGCTACGTGATCTTCGTCTGCTTCTATGTAGACTTCTTCTATTTCTTTTCTTTCTGGAATTTCTAGTTCTAGGTTGTCTATCTTTTCTGTTTCTTTTATTATATTTAGTACTGATTGTCTACTTATTTTGCCGTCTGTGAAGATGTTTACTGCTTCTTGGTAACTCATTTTAGTTGAGTTTTTGTAAAGTTTTGATCTTAAGTTTGTTTCTATTCTTTGGCCTTTTTCTATATCTAAGAGATTGTCTAAAAGATAGATGTAGCTACCGTCTAATTTGTTTTTGTAGTAGGTTCTTTCATATTCTAGCTCCCCAAAACTACACAATATTTTTCTAGAAACTGCTCGTTTATGAATTGTATATTTTTCTCTTATTTCTGCTGATTCTCTTATTGTTTCTTCTAGTTCTTCTAATACATAATTTAGCATATTGCTTGTTACTTGTTTGCCTGTTATTGTTAGCTCTTCAACTATATCAGAAAAATCATATTTGTTGTTTAAGCTATTTATTAGTACTTTTTCTAATTTTTTTGCAATATTTGTTGTTATTTGTTGTATAATGTTATTCATAGGGACTCTCCTTTTGATGTTTTACTTGATGTATGTTTTGTTAAAAACAGTATAACACATTGGGGATTCCCTATTTTTTATTTTCTTTTTTTACCAACAAATATTTTACACTAACATTTACTGCTTTAAAACTAGCAAAAAATAACCTCAGAATCTAATCTGAGGCATTATTTTTTAAATCATTCCAAAATACTCTAAAGCATCTTCTATTGCTTTTTCTTTTTCTTCTGGACAATTTGGTACTCTTTGATTTTTATTTTTGCTAGTATTGTAATTTTCTCTTTCTATTAGACCGTGTTTCCTTTTTACTTGTGCAATATATAGGCTTGAAACCTTTAACCCGTATTTATCTAACACATACTTTTTAATTTCTCCATAAGTTGCCTCTTTTGAAAAGTCAATTTCTGATAATTCATCTTCCCCTATTTCTATATCTAAATGATGTTCTGTGTTTAGTTTGGACAATAAAGCTACCGTCTCCACGTGATAGGTTCTCGGAAACTGGTCCAATATTTTAAGTTCTTTTATTTCATATCCTTTTTCTCTAAAGATTTTTAAGTCTCTTACGAGTGTTATGGGGTTACAGGATATGTATAGATATTTTTCCACTGCGAATTCTATTATTTTGTCTATTGCTCTTGGGTTTATTCCTTCTCTTGGCGGATCTATTATCACTATGTCCGGTTTATATTCCAAGTTTTTGGTTTCTTCAAATACGTCTCCGCAGATGAATTCTACATTGGAAATTTCGTTTATTTTCGCATTTTCTCGTGCGGCGTTTACCGCTTCTTCAACTATTTCTATTCCCAAGGCGCTTTTTGCTCTTTGACCTACTATCTGTGTGATAGTGCCTGTGCCTGAGTACAGGTCTAAAAGATTCAGCTCTGCTATGTCTTCAATCATGTCTTGTGTTAATTGATAAAGCCTTTTGGCTGAGTGGGTGTTTGTTTGAAAAAACGAATATAGAGAGATTTTAAATTCAAGTCCCGATATTTTTTCCGTCAAATAATCTCTTCCGTATATTATCTCTGTTTTTTCCGGAACTATTGCATCTGAAGGAGAGTCATTAAGGGTGTGAATTATTCCGACTATTTTTCCTTCTATGGGCAGGTGTTGCAATTTGCTGAAGTATTCTTTGTAGTCCGCTTCTTCCCATGTGGTGACCAGATTCACCAATACTTCTCCTTCTAAATTTCTTCTTAGCATCAGGTGTCTTAGGTTACCCGTGTGTCTGATTTTATGATAGGGTTTTAATTTTCCATCGAAATATCTTCTGGTGAAGTCCATTATTGTATTGAAGTCTTCATGGACTATATTGCAATATTTTGTATTTACCACTTCATAAAATCTGTTTCTCTTGTGCATGCCAAGGCTTAGGGGTCCGTCTTTATATTCATCGGAAAAGGTATATTCCATTTTGTTTCGATGCCCTTAATATCTCATGGTTTGTTAGATACAGCCGCCACAAATTCCAAAATGGTGGGCAATTTCCATACGTTTTCAAGATCTGACACAGAATATCTTTGGAACTTCGTCAGGTAAATTCAACCGTCCGCCCCACAAATCCACCCTTCAAACGGTATGTTTCCCCCTCTTTTTCCGCTATAGTTTTGTTTAGAAATTTTCCGTATGTAATGTTTCTGATAATATTCTTTACCTATTCACTTCCTGATAAAAGTATAATTCAAAATATTGTAAAATGGTATTGGCGATATTTTGAAGAAGAAACTCTTACTCCTTACTTTAGGCATCTTAGACGGGTTCTGTTATGTTAAATATCTACGAACAGTAAGGAAGAACTCCAATCCCCGTAGTAATTTTCACTCTATTAATAAAACTTAAGACAAAGAATATGTCATTCCTACTCCTTGAACGGCACCTTTATCAAAGGAAATAATCTATTCAAGACCTATATGACTTCCAAGTTTGAGGAAGAAAACGATGAAGATTTTTATGAAAAAACCTATAACAACTTGATCTAGAACAACCTCATCATCTATCAAACCACCAGCTATTTCCCTAACGTCATCACCTATCCTGGCGGCATGGTCAACGACATCGTCATGAAGGCTAGTGAATTCCGTACTTAAGTACAGTTTCATCGATGCCAATCTGCCTACCTCCAAAATAGAAGAATTTACCTCGTATGAAATTAAGCTTTTCCATATAAAATTTAGCATAAATATTAATGACTTCTTTTGATTTTTGCAAAGTGGAAACTAATAAAATCCTACCATAATTCCATCATTTAAATTTTGTTAGTTCTTCTAATTTTAATTAAAGTTTATTCTTAAAATATTATTTTAATACCAAACTCATTATATTAAATGATTTAAGATAATATGATTGTAACTTCCTAATTGACATTCTTTAGCAGAAATAATATAATTATATTATATATACTGTATTAAAAAATTAAATCAGCTTGGTTTTTCATCCCTATATTCGTTTGTTCACTATCCTTTAGGCTGTTATTTAATTTACCTTACAAGTAAGTAAATGGGATAAATATATGAACAGATATACTATCATCCAATGTATCAGCGGTACCTCTACTAACTTTTGATAATATCTGCTGTTTCATCACTGATGATTAATGTTGTATTGGATTACTTTTGGTCACTAATAAATTTCCTTTGCTATGGGTCTTGTATTGAACGTTATTTGGTTCCTATGAGCTAGCAAGTATACCTTCTCCAAAGACTTTGTTTGAGAGAGGTATTATGAACTACGATTGTACAACAGTGTAGTGTTACAACCGGTTTGTTCTTAAACAGCTTGAACCCTGACGCAAAATCAAAAAGCATGGAATATACTGGTATTACTGACCCTCTCAATAGGCCGATTGCCATCACTTTGCACGTGGTCCCGCTGCTATTCCTATCCACGGGCTGTATTTATCTGCTTAGCCCTTGCTATATGAGTAGCTACATAGCCCTGACAATAGTCTATTTAGATGCAAAATGGTGGATTTTGAATAAAATGCAAGAAAAATAGAAAAAATAATACAAATAATTTAAGGAGGCAATATGGCTTACGATATTATTCATTTTGAAGCTTTAGGAAAAGAAGCGTTATATCTAAAGAAAGTAACAGAGCAATATATTCAAGAAGGGAAATTGCCTAAGGGACTTGAAACGTCAATTACCCCTTTGACATTACAAGACTATCTGAAAGAAAACAATATGACCTCAGATAATTTACCACAAATCATTACAACGAAAACTCATTCTGTTCTTCCTGAAAAATATGTAAATGAAGGCATTAAAAAAAGCGTCATTACCAGAAGTGCTGGTTATGACCACTTTGAAAATTTACAAAAAAAAATCAACTTGACAAGCTTAAGAGAGTACTGCGTAGATGCAGTATCTCAAACTGCAGTAAAGTTTTTATACTGCGTTTGCGGATATTTAAATGAATATACTACAAACACCAAGACTTTTGAAAGAAACAAAAACCAGTCCTTTAAGGAATTAAACAGTGATGTGGTAGCAACCATCTTCGGTGTTGGAAAAATTGGAAGCCAAGTGTATAAAAATTTTAGTAATAATGGATTAAAGGTACAAGCAGTAGATGTAAGAGAAGATGAATTAAAAGATGACTCTACCTATGCAGATTTTATTTTTGTAAGCAAGGAAGAAGCCATTAAAAACAGTGACATTCTTGTAAATGTCATGAATTTGACTAAAAATCCTAATAGTAGATTTTATAACGAAGGTTACTTCACCAAAGAATACCTTCTACAAGCGATGAAACCGCTATATTTTATAAACGTAACCCGCGGAGAAATAGCACCTGAATCTATCATCTTGAAACTCTTAAAAAATAAAAAGATATTAGGTTTTGCAACGGACGTATTCTCTCACGAAGCACACCTGACGGAATGTCTGAAAAACGGCACCTGTGAGGAAAGTGACGATAAAGACATTCGAGCGGCTAAGATTTTAATCGACCATGCTTTAAATCGAGATTCCAATGTATATGTGCAACCGCATCAAGGCTTTAATTCGGATTTGGCTGCAAAATCAAAGGCAGTAGAGGCTATTAATCATGTAGAATACTGGTTTAATAATGGTAAAAAAGGCTTTAAAGAACAATTACCATATTATAAATAATTAAAATAACTCTATGTATCAAATACAAAAAGCCCTACAAATTGTAGGACTTTTTGTATTTGACCGCCCAAACTAACTATAAATCGTTCGCTTTAGCGATGGCACTCAAGATTCACTTTATGATAAATAATGCTGAGATGCTACAAAGATAAATGCAATAGCACATATATAAAAGTTTTTACAGTATTTTTATTTTTTGATCTTTTTCAATCGTTTATCTTAGTTATATTGTTGGCTTTTATGGCGAAATGTTTTATAAATTCTAAATATTTTTTCTTTTCTTTACTGAAATTTTGATTTAGTTCTCTATATATGTTATTTTGAAATCGGCATCGAGTGGTTTCAATTTTTCTTAAACATATTCTTAAGTTTTTCGATTGATATATTTACAATAATTTTTTCTATAATTAGGCTTGAGCAACTTATAGATAGTTCTCATTTAAAAAGTTGGTTAGATTACTAACATTTTAGCATATGATATTTTTATCTATCAGCTTTATGTTGCAACCATAATAATTCTAGATTTTAGATTTATAAACTTGTTTACTTTATATAGCAAAAATTAAAAATTAAAGTAAGTTGTTCTTTTAGTATTCTTATCTAAAAAATTTAAAAACATTTATTTTAATAAATAATATCAACACCTATAATAAAAACAATCTTAAATTTATCGTTTTTTGCAAAGTTAGTAACAAGCATTAACATATAAATGTTTAGAAATTGGAGCTTCGTGATTTAAAATTGTATATAGCGAAAATCTCCCTAATAAAAATAGTTTCAAAGTAACAAAAACAAGTGATTATACATCAGCACAAATGCTTATTCCTTAACCAAACTTCAAATCAAGCTAATTTTCTAGCATTATCAATTTTGCAGATTATTTTTTGTAATAAAACTCAATTAAAATATATCTTCACCTCTACTAATGAATCATTAAATCAAAGAAACTAATACACTACAACTTACAGTGGGTTAACTCCATATTATGAAATATTCATGTATGGTAATAACAATATAAATTCAAAACCACTCAAGGGAAAAGACTAATCTTTTTATCCCTTGAGTGTTAAGTAAAACTTTACTTTCGTAAATTAAAAGTAAAAAATTTATATTTGGAATTTCGCAAAATTTTCCTATTATAATGACGAGCCATAAACCAGAATAGGTAAAAAAGTAGAAATTTTAGGTATATACGTTATTAAAATAAGAATAATTAAAAAACCTAATAATTGTGGTAATGAATATTTCACAACGTCTGTAATTTTAGTTTTACCTACAGAGCATGCACAAAACAAATTTAATCCTATAGGAGGGGTTATGTTTCCAATTGCTAAGTTGACTATAAAAACAACACCTAGTGCGGTTAAATCATAACCTAGAGTTTTTGCTACCGGAACAAATATTGGACAAAATAAATAAATAGCAGATGTACTATCAACGAAACAGCCTGCAATCAATAACACAATATTAACAATAATTAAAAATTTAAATTGATTTCCAGCTATATTAAGAAGAGAATTAGAAATCATTTGAGTAATCCCACTAACAGAGCAAAACCATGCAAATAATGATGCTCCTGCAATTACAAGCATAATGTTTCCCGCAGATATTACAGAAGTCCTAAATAATTCATACAAAGTTTTTATGGTTAACGTTTTATAAATGAAAAAACCAACAATTAAACCATATACGCAAGAAACAGCAGCAGCTTCCGTTGGAGAAAATATACCTGAGTATATGCCACCTAATATTATAACAGGCATCATAATCGCTGGAATAGCTTGTACAAATGCCTGTTTTCTTTCCTCAGAACCTGCTTTTTCTCTTAAGACTATATTCCAATCTTTTGTTTGCCATTTTGCAGTAAAAATTAACACTAACCCTAACAATAATCCAGGAATAAACCCTGCCATAAATAATTTCGTAATTGAAACACTTGTTACTAACCCATACATTACAAACGGAATACTAGGAGGAATTACAGTTCCAATAGATCCGCCTGTTGCCATTAAAGCTGATGGAAAATTTCTACCGTAGCCATTTCTCTCCATTGCAGGGATCAATATACTTCCTAATGCAGCTACGCATGCAGGTCCAGATCCAGATATTGCAGCGAAAAAAAGCGATGCAATGACAGTAGCATATATTAGCCCACCTTTCTTATGTCCAACTAAAGAATTTACAAAACGAATTAATCTTGATGATATTCCAGACTTATCCATAATATTTCCAGATAGAATAAAAAAAGGTACTGCTAATAACACAAATTTGGCGATCCCAGAATAAACTTGTGTCGGAAGAATTGATAAATCATAACCAAAAAAGTACATACATAGAAAACTTGAAATGCCTAATGCTACTGCTATGGGTATATTTAAAAATGCTAAAATAAAAAAACTTATAAATAATAAAGATACTATTTCCACTTATTATCACCTCCATAAAATTAATTATTAGTATTTACAAAATCTTCGTCTATAATATTCAAGATATAAACTATTGAACAAAGAATCAAAGCCATACCACCGATGGGTATAAAAGAACCAAATACTGCTTCTGGCCATTGTAGTGCTGCCGTTTTCATTTCAAGTCGAATTTCACTTTGTACCATTTGAATTCCATATTTTAATAGCAGAAAACCAAAAAAAGAAGTACAAATTCCAGAAATAATTTTAAAATATCGCCTGATTTTCAGTGGCAAATTATCAGTTATTATTGAAATTCCTAAAGCATCTCCTTCTTTGACAGCAAGAGCAGCTCCTAATAAAGATACTAAAATAAAAAGCCCACAGGTTAACTCTTCAGTAAAAGCCCATGCTACAGGTAAAACGAAACGACTTAAAACACTACCAAATGTTACGGTCAACATTACCGCCAAGCCAATTATTCCAACAGTTGAAAATAATATGTCTGTAATGAATTTTAAAATTTTCTTCATAAATATTTAAACACCTCTTTTAATAACTAGAAAATACTCATAATCTATTTATCAGTAAACTAGTTAATTCATAGCCAATCGAATACTTGTTAAAACAGGGGCACACGGCAACACGCTGCCTATTATTCGCCCCCGTACAAAAATCATTTTTCTTAAAATCATTAAGAACTAATTATAGTATCTATCTGTGATTACTGTCTAAAAAGTTCAAGATATTCTTTGCCAACTTTTTTTTCATAATCTGCAATTACTGATTCCATTGCTTTTTCAAATTTTGCTAAATCCTCATCACTCATAGGATTAATTGTACAACCGAACTCATTTACTAATCTCTCTTTTGCCTCTTTATTTGCAGTTTGATATTGTTCAATTTCCCATTCTCTACATTCTTGAAACACTTCATCAAAGACTTGTTGAAGATCATCCGGAAGAGAATTATAAAAATCAGCGTTAACTGTTACGACCCCTGGATCCATTACCCAATTACAATCATAAAAATTCTTACAAACCTCATAAACAGTATTTTCTATCATAACTTGATAAGGTGCTTCCATCCCATCTACTGTGCCTTGCTGTAATCCCGTATACATTTCTGACCAGTTCATAGCCATAGGATTACTACCGAAAGCTTTGAGTCCGTTCAAATGCAGTTCAACAGAAGCTACTCTTATTTTTTTCCCAGACATATCTTCATAGCTTTTGATGGGTGTATTACTTGCAATTGGTCTAGGTCCATACTCAACTAGACCAGCTAAATGTAGTCCCTTGCTATTTAATACTTCTTCATAAGCTTTATATCCTTCCGAACCATTAAGATCTCTTAATATTTGATCTGTTGAATCATAAAAAAATGGCATTGCCCATACACCCAACTTATCATCCATTACTTGCCATAACATAGAAGATCGACAGTCTACCTGAACAACATTATTAATTACATTTTCAAGACCCTTTTGTTGATTTCCTCCCGCAAGTTGAGCATTAGCATATACTTCCATGTTGATTCGACCATCTGATTTTTCATTTAATTTTTCAGCCATCATCTCACCCATTTTATACCAATATGATGCCTCATTCAACACGCATTCATATTTAATATTATAAACTTCTTTACCATCATCTGCAGTCTTAGGGGAAGATGATGTTGTTTCAGTATTTTTCCCACATCCAGTCGTTGTAATAGCGACGAAAGTTAGCATAAGTACAATTAAAAATAATTTGTTTTTCAATTTCATTTTAAATACCTCCAATTATATTTTGATAGTAAACGTTTACTTGTTTATTATTTTAACAGAATACTTTAAAATAAACAACAACCTCTAAAATATTTTGTAATTATTATTGTAGATTGTATTTCTGATGTTCTCATCAAATATATAATTTATAGCTCAATATATTTCTATATTAAGGCGACATCAAATTTCTAAAGCAATAAAGTTTTATTTAATATCTTAAATTCTGTCATTTTTTAATTACTCTCACAGTTACATTTTAAAAGTAATCTAGCTTATTTTAACAATTATCTCTATATAAAATTCTCTCAACATTTCATTGCATTCATAATTTTCTAGGATTTCTAAATCAAGTATATGATTTTTACAAGCGCCTACTAATACACTTTCTACATAGATTATAATTATTAATTTTACAATATCATTTTATCTGCAACTGACAATTATTACATTATATAAATATGTACATTAATATAGTTATAAAATATATTATCTAAAACCCTTAAATTTATATCAACACTATCTTATTAC
The DNA here is from genome assembly GCA_000952975.1 of Peptoniphilus sp. ING2-D1G. Taxonomy (GTDB): domain Bacteria; phylum Bacillota; class Clostridia; order Tissierellales; family Peptoniphilaceae; genus Peptoniphilus_E. The sequence continues at coordinate 1,536,217 of LM997412.1, forward strand.
AATTTAAAAATCCTTTTACCCAAATAATATTATTAAATTTTTTTAATAGTTTTTTATTAACAAAAACTTCGCTTTCTTATAGCTTTTGAATTTTCTTTTTAATTATTCCATTGATTTTATAAATAAATATCTTACTAAAAATACACCTTAAATATCAAAACTATGAATACATTTCTATGTATATCATACATATAATTAATCTATTTACCTAATTTGTTTTTATAAAATCACCTACGATAACTTATCCTATTAATCCGTGAAAGAAAGGATTACTTACACCTAGTTAAAAATATATTGTTCATACTTTCCTTTTCGTTTACAGTTTAATAGTATTTCTTTATTCTTATTATACTGGTCATTAGCAATTACTTTGAAATATCTTGCGAATTTTGATTATTAATTCTTTGTTTCATTGGAATTTCGTTTTAGTTCCCTACATATGGTACTTTAAGATTGACATAGATTGGACACTATTTTTCATACTCATTCCCAAAATTTTAAATTGTAGAGATGGTAAATCTCAAGACAAAATAACTAATAGTAGACATATATTATGTAGAAATATTAACATAATAACTCACTTTTTATCATAAGACACCAATTTATAACCTTTTTTGTGTTTTATCTACTATGACAATGTATTTTACAAAAAACTACTCTTCTTAAAATGAACCCTAAGACTCTCTCTTGCTAATCTATTATCTAATTATTGTATAGTTGTCTAGATTACATAGGCGAATAAATATTAATTTTTAATACCTTTGTATTGTGTTAAAATTATATATTCTTCTACCTTTTTCTCTAATTTTCTATTTGATTTAATACATATTCCAATGATATTGTATCTTCAAGTGCATATTTTCTTCTAGCAATACTTAAATTTTCATAATTTTTTCAGTTAAGTTGTCTAATTTGCTGAAGCACCTGTCTTTAACTATCTTACTTGTATACCAACTTAAGTTCCAAGCCTCTTATCAAAGGCAATACTCCATACCACTGAAAGAAATTTATCCTAACTTTTTATTGTTTAATACAATCTACTTAAATTAACAGCGTTTTTGATGATCGTTCTTAAATTCTTTGCACTAATTACATAGAATTTATTATTGCACAAATTTTTGATGTTCCTTCCAACATAAGTTAGAATGAGCTTTAATAAATCAAGCTACCCATTTTTAGCTATCTATTGTCAAAAAAGTTTAATTTGCTACCCCGTTATTGAATCCATTGATAAAATTATTTTTTTCTTTCCATTGTTTATTGTTAAACCCTCCCCATATAGTAAAACTTTATAGTTCTCTTTTTGTTCTATTAATTCCCCATCTTTCAAGTGTAGCCAATTATCATGACCGGGAAGTAACCAATCACATGATTGCTTAATTTTTTTTATAGAATTCTGGCTTGTTTCAGAGTTTAAACTCATTTGTACTCTTCCACTAACTAACTCGCCTCTATTTTTCACCGCATCTCCAACAAACATATAATTTATATTTCCTTCGGAATAGATATAACTTATTGAACCTGGAGTATGGCCAGGAGTGTGCATTGCTTTGATTTTTGGCAAAAAGGGGATTTCTCCATTTCTATCAATTAAATATAAGTCTGCATTTGATAAAAAAAATAAATTACCATTTTCTATATAAAGGTCTTTAACCTGTTGTTTATGGGCATAATACCATTCTTCTTCACCTACAATAAATTTTGCTTTAGGAAATAAAGAAACATTTCCAGCATGATCAAAATGTAGGTGTGTAAGTAAAACAACGTCTATATCTTTTACCGTTAATTTATATTTACTAAGTAAGTTTGGCAAGTGTGCACGAATACCAATGCTACCCGTATCAATCAATATGTTTTGCTCTTCACTTTGCAATAGAGCTATACTACCCCAACCTAATGCTACATTTTCTAGTTTACCTGAAAACCCAGTAAAAATATTATGAATTTTATACATTTTCTCCTCCTAAGATTAATAATATATTACTTTTATGCTTTATTATATAATAACACATTTTATCATAAAATATACCTTATTCAATATAAAGCAAAATAGTTTTAGCTTCTTTTTTATGGAATATTGACTTAAATTATGATAATTTCTTATAGAAAACTCTATAATCTTTGTTTAAATAAAAGATTTTTTGTTTCTGTGTTTAAATCCTTGGGTTATGAATGATAATTATTTCATGTACTATAATTAATTTTTATATGTTATAACTATATTATATATTAATAATGTGTAAATTAGGTTTGTAATATAGGAGGAAATTCGATGAAAAAAGTTTTAATTATTAGTGAAAAAGACAATTTAGCTACAACATTAGTACCAATTAAGGTTGGTGAAACCTTACATATTGATAACCAAGATATTATTGCACAACAAAATATTCCGAAATTTCATAAAATTGCTATCCACAACATATTTAAAGGAGAGCCCTGTTATAAATACGGGCAAATTATAGGTGTTGCAACCACAGATATACAAAAGGGTGACTATGTACATATTCATAACTTAGAGTCATGCCGTGGACGTGGGGATAATAATTTATTAAGGAGGTCTTTATGAAAATTAGAGGATATCGACGAAAGGATGGAAGTTTTGGAATAAGGAATCATTTTTTAATTATTCCAACCTCAATTTGCGCAACACATGTTGCTGAAAAAATAGCTGAAAAGATTCCTAACGCTATTGCTCTTCCAAACCAACATGGTTGTTGCCAAATTGGTTCAGATCAAGAACAAACAGAATTAACTTTAGCTGGATTTGGTTTAAATCCTAATACCGGAGCAGTACTTGTTGTTGGTTTAGGTTGTGATGGTATTCAAGCTAAAAGATTAGCTAATACAATTTCTTCTTCCGGCAAAATAACCGATTATATTATAATACAAGAGTGTGGCAGTACAATTGAATCAATTTCTATAGGTGTTAAAAAAGCTGAGAGATTATATAAATCATTCTATTTACAAGAACAAGAGATTGGTTGTATTTCAGACTTGGTCCTTGGACTAGAATGTGGTGGTTCTGATTCCACAAGTGGTTTAGCTTCTAACCCAACCATTGGCTATGTATCAGACAAATTAATTGAACTTGGTGGTAGCTGTATTCTAAGCGAAACAACAGAAGTTATTGGAGCTGAACACCTATTAGCAAAACGGTTTATTAGTATTGAAGAACGTGAAAAATTCTTAAAATTTGTTGAAGCTACTGAAAAAAGAGCTTTTACTATGGGAGAAGATTTACGTACAGGCCAACCAACTCCTGGAAACAAAGCAGGCGGTCTCTCAACAATTGAAGAAAAATCTTTAGGTTGTATGTACAAAGCTGGTACCTCTCCTTTTGTGGGAGCTTTGTCTTATTCTGAAAGTTTAAGTCATAAAAAACACGGATTGTATTTTATGGATACCCCTGGACAAGACATAAATTCCATTACCGGTATGGTTGCAGGGGGAGCGAATATTATTATCTTTTCTACCGGAAGAGGAACCCCAACAGGTAACCCCATTTCGCCTGTAATAAAAATAACAGGCAACTATAAAACATATCAAAATATGTGTGATAATATTGACATTAATGCTAGTGCAATAATTAGTGGTAAATGTAATATAAAGCAACTTGGTGAAAAAACTTTCGACTTCATTTTACAAGTTGCAAATGGAAAATTAACTAAATCTGAATTACTGGGTCATAAGGAATTTGGTATTCAAATACAGACTCCTACATTTTAATATAATATTAGATACTCACTAAATCTTTAAAATCGCTTTCTTAAGCATTAATTTTATATTGATACTTTTTATTTGTTTAATTTACTCAATCAACTTGTTGACATTTAACGCTTTTTTAGAAACAAAATCCAATGTCAGCAAGTTGATTTTCAAACCCTGTTAGCTCTATAGCTTTTTTTCATTTTTTCATCTCTTAGGATTTCATCAATTAAAATCCCTCTATCATTGATTCTTTGGTTGATGTGTTAGTTATCCCTCTTGAATAGAGCGGCTGGGAAGGGAGATAGTTTGTTATGAATCTCCATTTTCGTCTCCATATCTCTCTTGTTGTATTCCTTAAAAACTGACCATTTTCTTTGTCATGCTTTGGTAGATTCCTTGTCCTAATCCCATTTGATTTTGTAAGCTTGCAAAGTATAAAAAAATATCTGATGAGTGATTTACCTTCACTAAGTTTTTTCTATATAATTTTGAGATTTCTCCTGATTTTCAAAGGATAAGGGAAGACCAAGATAGGCTGACCAAACCATAGAGCAATACCAAGAATCTATTTCTTTATATTCTCCTAAACACTTCGAAAGACACACTCTTTCAAAGTTCGCATTAAATACCCATTTCTCTATACTATAATCTTTTATGGATTTGATGACCTCTTGAGGAATAACCTCATTTTTTAAATGATTAGCAATAATTTCTGACATCAAAACAAAAACTCCGTGAGGTGTATAAAATTCACCTACCTTCTTCCTATCATTTGTAGCAAACATGGATATTAAGTATTCATAAACAAAACCTAAAACATCATAGTCTTGACTCCCATCCATCGGTATTCTCTTTATTAAATTAATAAGAGATTTTGCTGCCTTCGTTTGTTTTTGCGCATTTTCCCCTAACTTAGATAATCCACCACTTAGGGTTTTGAAGATATTTTCAAATAATTTTTTATAAACACTATCTATATTGCTATCAAATGCAGATAAAGCATCTCTTACATTGGCAATTTCAAAATCTCCGCCTTTTGCTATCCACGTTGAAAACAAATGTTCATAGGAGATAAAATAGCCTAAGTTGTTTCTTACATACTCTGCATATTCTTCGTCATCTTCATTAATACTAATAATATCTTCCTGAGATAGACCTTTGCTTTTGAAAAACCTTACTTCTTTATCCGATAAATATTTATAGAAAATAAATCCCAATATAAAGTCTTTATACTCTCTTGCCTCTATTTTTGAACGCATCTGATTTGCTGATTCCCAAATCGTGCTTGCTAATTGCTGTTTATTCATTTTTACTTTTTCCTCACTATATATTTCAGTTCTATGTCATAACCTAATTCTTCCATAATTCCAATAAAGGTTGCATTTATTAGTCCATCGCCTTTTTTAACGATTTTATTTATTGTCTGAGCACTTCTATCTAGCCTTTTGGCTAATTCTGCCTATGTAATATTTTTGTCTAAACACTTGCCTTTTATGTCTTTTTCTAGATTATTAATTAGCATCTATTATCTCTTTCCATAGATTTATACGATTATTAAACATAAGTATATTTTATTTAGTTAATTTCTTCAACTATTTAGTTTACTTTTTGTAGTAATTCATCCTGTCTACTCCACCCCAAGTATCCATAGTGTCTAAACACCCTAGAATATTACATTATCGACCAGTTCCCGAACGGCTTTTTTCCAAGAAAAATAGGGCTTCTAAGATTAAATCAAAAATCTTAAAAGCCCTTGATTTCAACACTTCTTTAAGCCTTTATTTTATTTTCTTGACATCAAAACCACACACTCCGCTGTCTAATCTTTCCAATCGAAGCTCCCTACTCGGTCGCTTATCTTGGAGATTCTTGGCATGAGACCCTCGGGCTTCCGCCGTCCGCGGTGCCCAAATCCTTTTGGGATTTGACCGCTCTGGCAGAAGCTCTACCAACTAATCTCGCTTCGCTTACACTCGCGACATCAGGGTAATCGCTTCAACGTGATAGGTTCTCGGAAACTGGTCCAATATTTTAAGTTCTTTTATTTCATATCCCTTTTCTCTAAAGATTTTTAAGTCTCTTACGAGTGTTATTGGGTTACAGGATATGTATAGATATTTTTCCACTGCGAATTCTATTATTTTGTCTATTGCCCTTGGGTTTATTCCTTCTCTTGGCGGATCTATTATCACTATGTCCGGTTTATATTCCAAGTTTTTGGTTTCTTCAAATACGTCTCCGCAGATGAATTCTACATTGGAAATTTCGTTTATTTTCGCATTTTCTCGTGCGGCGTTTACCGCTTCTTCAACTATTTCTATTCCCAAGGCGCTTTTTGCTCTTTGACCTACTATCTGTGTGATAGTGCCTGTGCCTGAGTACAGGTCTAAAAGATTCAGCTCTGCTATGTCTTCAATCATATCTTGTGCTAATTGATAAAGCCTTTTGGCTGAGTGGGTGTTTGTTTGAAAAAACGAATATAGAGAGATTTTAAATTCAAGTCCCGATATTTTTTCCGTCAAATAATCTCTTCCGTATATTATCTCTGTTTTTTCCGGAACTATTGCATCTGAAGGAGAGTCATTAAGGGTGTGAATTATTCCGACTATTTTTCCTTCTATGGGCAGGTGTTGCAATTTGCTGAAGTATTCTTTGTAGTCCGCTTCTTCCCATGTGGTGACCAGATTCACCAATACTTCTCCTTCTAAATTTCTTCTTAGCATCAGGTGTCTTAGGTTGCCCGTGTGTCTGATTTTATGATAGGGTTTTAATTTTCCATCGAAATATCTTCTGGTGAAGTCCATTATTATATTGAAGTCTTCATGGACTATATTGCAATATTTTGTATTTACCACTTCATAAAATCTGTTTCTCTTGTGCATGCCAAGGCTTAGGGGTCCGTCTTTATATTCATCGGAAAAGGTATACTCCATCTTGTTTCTATAGGCTTGATAAAAGGGGGAAGGTATGTATTCTATTTTTTCTATTCCAAGTTCTTCGCTGAATAATTTTTCCATGAGCATTTTTTTGTACTTGCTTTCGCTTTCATAGGTCATGCTCTGATAGGTACATCCTCCGCATTCCTGAAGATGCGGACAAAATTCTCCATCTTCAAGGGGCGATTTTTCTAAAATTCCAAGTATTTTTCCCTTTTTTCTCCCTGTTTTTTTCAGTTCAACTCTTTGTCCCAAGATTCCGCCCTTTAGAGCTATTTTATCGTCTCCTTCTTCTACATAGGATTTATTTGGAAAGGCAACTTCTGAAATAGTTCCTTCAATTATTCTATCTTTTCTCATTATTTCTTCCTTTACATTTTATATTTACATTATTTATGGTAAAATTTACAGATGAGGTGCAGTATGAAAAAGTCTTTATTTTTAATAATACCTGTTTTAATCATTTCTTTTACTCTTTATTATTTTAATTATATAAGAACAGTGGGTGAAGGTACAATACCTGTTATCACTTATCACAGCATAATGGAAAGGGAAGATAAGTCAAATGATTACGTTGTATCAAAGGCTTCTTTTGAAAGAATGATTGAAACTCTTAAAAAAAATAATTTCACTTTTCTGAGTTTGAGGGATGTGGAAGATATAATATACAATGAAAAAGAGTTGCCGGAAAATCCCGTTTTAATTACCCTTGATGACGGATATGAAGATAATTACAAAGTCATGTATCCTGTAATTAAAGAAAATGACGCTAAGGTCAACATCTTTTTAATCGGTTCTCTATTGGATACTGAGGGTTTTCTTAAATCGGAGCAGATTGCCGAAATGTCCCTTTCGGGTTTTGTTGAATTCGGAAGCCATTCCTTCAACATGCACGGAGAGTTTGAAAGTGGAAAGGACAAGGGAAAAACTTGGCTTGTCGCTAAGCTTGAAGATGAAACGGATGAAGAGTATTTCCAAAAGATTAAAAATGATCTTATTTGGAACAACAACTTCATCTATGAGAGAAGTTCCTTATTTCCTTCTGCAATAGCCTATCCGGGAGCGATGGTAAATGATGCGGTCATAGAAGCCGCAAAGGAAGCCGGACTTAAAATAGGTTTTGTGGGAGCAAACAAATTTGCATCAAAGGCGGGAGATTTAAATCCCTATAAGATAAAAAGATTTAACATAAAAGAGTCTACGGATATCGATAATATGGTGAGGTTTTTAAAAAGCAACAATAAAAAAAGTAAATAATGAAGTTGAATTTTGTACCGGAGATAGTTAAAGTTTTCTCCGGTATTTTTATCGTCTGTTTATTTGTTCTATGTAACCAAAATACCAAAAATTTTTAATTTCCATATCCAGATATTTAAAGCTCAAATTTATGATAGAGTTACTTATTTATAATTACATATATTTTGATTATCAGTTTTTTAATCAAAGAACTTTTTAAATGCCTCTTTTGTCAAGCTAGCAAAGGTTTCAAAGATTTGGTCGTCGGGATTTTTGCCTATTAATATATACTTCCTCTCTATCGGTAATCCCGGTATATTCTCCAAAAATTTTATTTTGTTAGGGATAAAAGTATTTATTCCCTTAGGTAAGATAGAAATTCCTATGTTTTTTTCAACAGCTTTAATTATGGTTTCAGAATAATTCATTTCATAGACGTTTGAAAATTCCATTTCATTGTCCATCATCCACTTTAAACTCAATTTCCTGGTGTTAGAACCCTGTTCACGTAGGATAAAGGTCTGTTTCTTCAAATCTTTTCTTTCTATTTTATCTTTATTGAAGAGAGGATTTTCTAAACCGACGGCCAGTAACAATTTATCTTTTCCCAGTTCTATAATATTTTCCTCGGTAATGGATTTCATTTCATCAATGTAGGGAGTTATCAAACAGTCAACAGAGCTTTTATGAAACATATCCCAGGCGGATGAAGTGTTGGAAATGGAGAAAAAAAGCTGAATATTGGGATTAATTTTTTTAATATTTTGAGTAATTTCAGGTATGATGTAGACTCCTTTGTCAGTAGTCGTTATTTTTAGTGAATGACTTTTACTATCTCTTTCTTTGTCTGCAACATTATAAATTTCCTCTTCAAGTTTCAGGATTTGACTTGCATAGGCATATACTTGGTTTCCCACTTCAGTGGCTTCATAATGATTCCAGTTTTTTTGAATAAGTTGTGTATCTATACTGTCTTCTAAGGATTTAATATGTGACGAAACCGTAGGTTGGCTGATATGTAATTTTTCAGCAGTCTTTGTGTAACTGCCCAATTCGACCAAATTGACAAATGTTTTAAGTTTTGACGTATCCATATAACCGCCTCCTTATTACGAATTATAATAATAGTCTTTTGATAATTCAATAGGTATTCCCGAGATTTTACCTTAAAAATACAGATTTTTCACAAATTGAATATAAAATAAAATTGTCAATATGTATTAAAAAAACAAATATTAAAAGCAGGTTGATAAAAATGGAGGTAAAAGATGAAAATCAAAATTAAAAATTTAGTTGTTATTGTTGCAATTGGTTTATTAATATTGTCTTTGGCAGCATGCACTACAAATAATAAGGGAGAAAAACAGGCATCTTCGCAAGAAACTACCGAGCAAACTAAAGATGAGACAGTTATTAAATTCGGACTGGCACCGGATGAAGATACTGCCGCTATTCTAAGAAAATATGAACCCTTTATTACTTATTTAGAAGAAGAAGCAGGTTACACGATTGAACCCTATGTAGGAGCAGATTACACGGCCGTTATTCAAGCTATGGATTCCAATCATCTTGATGCTGCTTGGTTCGGTCCTTCAGAGTATGTTTTGGCTACAGATCAAGTTAAATCAGGGGTTGAAGCCTTTGCTAAAGCTGTACAAACTGAAGACTCGGTCAAATATCGTACAGCCTTCGTAGTAAAAGCTGATTCAGGATACAAATCCATTGATGATTTAAAGGGTAAAACCATAGCTTTTACAGACCCCGCATCGACATCAGGTCATATTTTTGGAAGATATTCTTTAGTGGAAGAGGGTATAGTCCCGGAAGAATATTTTGAAAATGTAATTTATTCAGGCAGCCATGATGCGGCATTGTTGTCTATATTAAATGATGAGGTGGATGTTGCAGCGGTTTCAAGCAGAAAAATTCCGGGATTTATTGAATCGGGAGTTATTAAAGAGGGAGATATTTCAATAATATACGAATCTGTGGAAATCCCCGCCGATCCCTTAACTTATAGGAGCGATTTGCCGGAAGAAGTAAAAACAGCTTTGAAAGATGCTTTGATAAATAATCCGGATAAGGTAAAAGAAGTTTTATCCGGCACTGAGTTTTCTCACTTTGAAGAAGCAAATGATGCGGATTATGACATTGTTCGCAACGCTTATAAGGTTGCGGGATTGGAGCCTGAAATATAATGAAGTCCAGTACCAGTGTAGATATAAAGAATCTCTATTTTACCTATACTGACGAAAATAATATGGTTTTAAAGGGAATTGATCTTGAAGTTTATGCCCGCCAATTCTGTGTTTTATTGGGCAAGAGCGGTAGCGGAAAGTCTACCCTCTTGCGTTGTATAAACGGTTTAAACACACCTGTAAAGGGCGATATATTTATACTGGGAGAAAAAGTAACAAAGAAAAACTTACGAAAAAAACGTAGAAGTTTGGGCATGATTTTCCAAGAGTATAATTTAGTCAACCGCCTGAGCACCTTAGAAAATGTCTTGTGCGGTATCTTGCCCAATGTTGAAAATTGGAGGGCGGGATTTCGATATTTTAAAAATGAAGAAAAAGATTATGCCTATTCCTTGTTGGAAAAAGTAGGTTTAGAAAACTTTGCCGATGTAAGAGCGGATCAACTCTCCGGCGGGCAAAAGCAAAGGGTCGGCATAGCAAGAGCCTTAGCTCAAAATCCCAGTATTTTATTAGCAGATGAGCCGGTATCCAGTTTGGATCCTGTTACGTCTGAAGAAATTTTGACATTGCTTTTAAATATTTGTAAAAATGAAAATCTCACAGTTATTGTAAGTCTCCATCAACTTCAGTATGCAAGAATGTTTGGCGAGAGAATTATCGGACTAAAGAACGGTCAAATCATGTTTGATAATAATACTGATGATTTGAATGACACTATTGTAGATCAAATCTATGAAAGAAGTGTGCTCAATGAATAAACCCCGATATACAAACAACAAGAACAATAGCAACAAAATAATTCAGGATATTTTAACTTTTATAATAATATTGGTGATTTTGTTTTTATCATCTATGCATTTAAATTTAAATTTAGGAAAGTTTGTTTCCGGTATCCCGAATATAGTAAGATTTATAGTCAATATGTTTCCTCCGGATTTTTCTGTAGTGCCCGCTTTATTGGCTGATACACTGATAACTTTGGAGACTGCTTTATGGGGAACTTTAATAGGAGTTATTGTCAGCTTATTTATGTCTGTATTTGCAGCAAGAAACCTATTGGGTAAAAATCCAATTATCGGCGGTATAACTCGATTTATTTTTACCTTATTCAGATCTCTTCCGGATATGGTTTGGGCATTGATATTTGTATCTGCTGTGGGTTTAGGCACTTTTGCCGGAGTTTTGGCTCTCATAGTTTATTCAATAGGTGAACTGGGAAAAATTTTTGCTGAAGCTATAGAAAATATCGATGAAGGTCCAAGGGAGGCTTTGGAATCCACAGGCGCCAACCAATTTAAAGTTACCATGTATGCCATAGTTCCGCAAATCTCACCTGAGATTATTACATTCAGTTTATTCAGATTCGAGTCTAATGTGCGTAGAGCTTTTATATTAGGAATGGTGGGCGCCGGCGGTTTGGGCTTTCAATTAAATGTATCCTTGCGCTTATTCAGATATCATGAAGTTTCAGCGATTATTATTTTGATAATAACCATTGTCGTGCTGACAGATACAGTTTCCGGATATCTAAGATCAAAAATTATCTAACATGTGAAAGGAATTTATTAATAGTGAAGAAAACTTTAATTATTGTTTTAGATGGAACCTCCGTTGAATATCTTAGCGAAAAAAATACGCCGAATATTTATAGAATGGGAAGAGATGGTTTTATGAAGACCATCAAATCACAAATGCCATCTGTAACCAACACAAACCACGCAAGTATATTGTCAGGAACCAGACCCGATCAACACAAAGTTGTGGGAAACTACTATTACAATAGAAAAACGGAGGAACATGGTTTTATAGAATCTCCGATCTTTATGAAGGAAAAAACCCTTGTGGATTTTTATAAAGAAGCCGGATTGTCTACCGCTTTTTTGTCAGTGAAGGGAAAGGTGGGGAAAATATATGGTAATAATGCTGATCTTATAATAAATATGGAGGATTATGATCAAGCTATTTTTAATGAATTAGGTTTAGAAGAAGTTCCGGCTGTAGATTCCATGACAACCTATGAATGGATATTTAATGCCTGTTACCAAGTAATAAAGCAAAAAAATTCGGACTTTGTCTATTGCACAACAAACGATTATTTGATGCATAATTATGTGCCGGAAAGCCCTGAAGCTCTTGAAATAATGTCTCAATTAGATAAATTTATAGGTCTCATATATGATATAGACCATGACCGTGAAATATATATAACAGCAGATCACGGGATGAATAATAAGGATCACGTATATGATTTGCAAAATATATTAGACAAGCAGGGATATGACACCTTTTGTCTTTTGCCTTTAAAGGATAGATATATTTCTAACCACCCTTACCAAGAAGGGGGTACTGTATATGTTTATGTTAAAAATCAAAGTCAGTTTGACAGAATCAGGGAGTTTTTGCAAAGTCAACCCTATATTAAAGATGTATATACATCTGAACAAGCAGAAAAAATATTGCACTTACCTAAAGAGCAATTGGGAGATCTGCTTATTCTCGCCAATGAAAATATCGCCTTTGGGGAGCTTGAAAATAAAGAAGAATATAAGAACGAAACCGTTAGAACTCACGGTTCCACATATGAAACCGTCATACCTTTGATTGCAGTCAATGCTCCTGTTGGTCCTGAAAAGTACGAGGAAAATATAGACATTTTTAAAAATATGGCACTTGCAAATCAGGAGATGTTTTCAAGCGCAACTCATCTTGTAAAACACAAATAGCCTAAGAACAAAATTTTTAAGAAGATAATTATTCTTAGAGAATGATAAAGACTTGCAAGCTTTACATCTTAAAATCAAATCCTATCATCTTTTTTATAAAAATCGACCCCTGAAATTGAATTTATATTTTCAACTTCAGGGGTCAATTAATAATTTCTTTTTTTACAATTTTTTATTCAAGTATTAATTTAGGCAATAAAAGAGGTTCGATGTATTCTCCGTTTTTATAAGCTCTCATGTTTCCTCCGGAAACTTCATCGACGAGCATTATATTTCCGTCTTTGTCTCTTCCAAATTCAAGTTTTATGTCGTAAAGCTCTATTTCTTTTTCTTCTAAAATTTCTTTTATCATATCTGAAATTTCTCTTGTCAATTTCTTGAGCATTTCATATTCTTCCTCTGTCGTAATGCCGAGCAATACAAGAGCATCCTTTGTAATAGGCGGATCTCCCGCCGCATCGTCTTTAAGCGTTACTTCTACAAATCCGTCTAAATCCTGTCCTTCTTCAACATATTTACGATATCTTCTGAAGAAACTTCCGACAGCTCTGTACCTGCATATGAATTCAAGCCCTTCTCCAAAAACTGCAGCCGCTTTAACTTCCATTGTTTTTTCATCTAAATTCGCATTAATAAAGTGAGTCGGAATTGCTTTTTCATTGAATTTTTCAAAGAAAAATTTTGTTAGAGCTATTGCCGCTCTGCCGGAACCTTCCATGGTAAGACCTACTTCATTTGCGCCGGGATCGAATACACCGTCAGTGCCTGTTACATCATCTTTAAACTTAAGTAAATAATTGCCATTTTCCAATTGATATACATTTTTTGTCTTTCCCTTATAAATAAGTTCCATAAATGCCTCCTAAATTTTAATTCATTGATATTATACTACTAATAGCTGAATATAACAAAATTTATTAAAGATTTTTATTTTTCAGATTGTTAATTATAGCTTAAGTAAGATGTGGCATTTGACAACTTAAGGGTATTATTTATATGGTGATAATATGGATTTAGAAAAAAATAAAAAACTCATGAACATGATCAATTCTCTTTCAGACTTCGATTATGATTTAATTTATGCCTTAATGGAAAGGCTTTATGAAAACCGTGATACTGAAGAAGAGCTTGATGAAGCGATAAATGAAATGGATGTAGAACAATTGGAAACTCTCTTAGGTGAAGACTACCTGGAAAAAATAATGCATTGGAAAAGAAACTAATTATTTACACTCAATTTATATCCGCTTTACTTTTAACTGTTATATTATCCTTGATATTATAAATCGAGGAGGATATATATTGAAAAATATTAAAAGAATAGGCGCTATTGCAATGGCAATGGCAACCTTGCTGCCGAATTTTGCCTTCGCAGCAAAAAAAGATTACGGTTCAGCTAAAAATGTAATTTTAATGATTCCTGACGGAATGAACGTAGAGTCTGTAACTACTGCAAGATGGATGACCGATGATTTTGAACTTGCTTTTGATTTTATGGCTACCGGTCTTGTAAAAACAAATAACTCAAATACACCAATTGCCGACTCAGCTCCTGCCGGAACTGCTATGGCAACAGGTGTTAAAACTCAATCTCCTTATATCGCTACCAGACCTGAAAAAGGCGGTATGCCCGGATCAGAAGAGTTTGATGAAAACAAAAAGAACTACCCCCTTGCAACTGTTCTTGAAGGAGCAGAAAGACAAGGCAAATCAACAGGTATAATTTCTACATCAAATATTCAACACGCTACACCTGCTGACTTCTCATCTCATAACCCCAACAGAAATAATTATGAAGATTTGGGAGAACAACAAATTTATCAAGGAATGGAAGTTGTACTGGGAGCAGGAAGCAAGTATCTTGAAGCTGACAAAAGAGCTGATGGAGAAGATTTAATCGCTGAAATTAAAAACTTAGGATACGAATATGTTACAAATACAGCTGCACTTAATGCTGCTCAAGGAGAAAAACTTTTCGGACTGTTCGCACCGGGTTCACTTAATTACTCCATAGACAGAGATCCTGCTGTTGAACCTTCTCTTGCAGAAATGACTTCTAAGGCGCTTGATGTACTTTCTAAAAATGACAAAGGATTTTTCTTGATGGTTGAAGGATCTCAAATCGACTGGGCAGCTCACGCTAACGACCCTGTTGGAATAAGATCTGAAATTCTTGCATTTGAAGAAGCTGTTGAAGTTGCTCTTGACTTTGCAAATTCAAATGAAGATACTGTAATAATTATAGCTTCCGACCACGGAACAGGTGGAATGACCTTCGGTAACGACAATATAGCTGAGGGATATGACAAAGCTCCTCTTGAAAGCTTTACAAGCATAATCAAAACTGCAAAACTTACAGGACAAGGCTTCGGAAAAAAATTGAACGAAGATAAATCCAATATTGCAGAACTATTTAAAGAAACTTACGGAGTTGACTTAACTGCAGAAGAAGTACAAAGCATTAAAGATGCTAAAGATGTACAAAAGACAGTTGGTCACATCATAAGCGGCAAATCAAACATCGGATGGACAACAGGCGGACACGTAGGTGGAGATGTAGGACTTTACTGCTACTCAACAGCTAAAGACGCAAAACTGTTATCAGGCACAGTACACAACAAAGAAATCGGTCTGTACATTGAATCTCTTTTAGGGCTTGACCTAAGTGCACTTTCAGAAGAACTTTATCAACCTGCAAGACCCGGATTTGAAGCTAAGGGTGCAAATGTTGAATTCAAATATGAATCTGAAGGCAATCCTATAATAATAGTTACAAAGGGTGACCAAGAAATTACTTTCCCGATTTCTAAAAATTACGCAATTCAAAACGGAGAAAAAGTTGACCTTGGTGGACTTACAATATTTAACGGAACAAATGTATTCGTTCCTAAGGCTGCCTTTGATCTTGTTAAATAACAATTAAACCTATAGATAAAAAAGTTTAGAAAATAAAAATGCAGCGCCTCCTAAACCATTGAGATTTAGGAGGCGCTGCATTTTTATTTTCTAAGTTATTGAGCTCATACTTCTTTTATTTTTCCTATTCATATTTTACAAGAGATATTTCAGCTGAAATTTTCATCCAGTTTATAGAGTTCATAGTGATTTATTATTTCTATGATTTTATCGGCATAGGAGGGATCTGTGGCATATCCTCCGGATTGCAAGGCCTTGCAGGCTTCAGTGTAGTCCTGCGCCCGAAGCACGGCTTCATATCTGGGACTTTTGCTTATCAATTCCGCATAGTCTTTGAAACTGTCCCTTTTTGAATCATAAACTCTGAAATTTTCATTTAATATTTTTTTCTCGCCCCTTACATATTCAACTGTATTTAAATTTACTCCTTCTCCTCCTGATTTTATTCCGAAATAGTTGTTGTATTCTAAGCTTAAATCGGATTTCCCGAATCCGCTCTCAAGAGCTGATTGAGCAAGCACAACGGAGGGGTGGAGATTATATTTTTTTGCTATGTCCGTGGCAAGCCTCTGAGTGTTTTGAATGTATTCTTCCTTGTAATTTAAGGAGTTTTCTCTTTTTCCTCTATCGTCTTTGGAGATCACCACAAAAACTATTATTATGAAGATAAAGGCACTGAAGAAAAAGAATGCATTGCTATTTGTTTTCTTCTTCATACATTAGCCTCCTGGTGGTGGATTTGGGTATTCTCGTTTCTTCTCTGTACTTGGCTATGGTTCGTCTTTTTATATCTATTCCTCTATTCTGCAGTTTTTTCCTTATCTTTTCATCGGACAAGGGTTTTTTTCTGTCTTCCTTTTCTATTATGCCTTTTATTTGTTTTTTTATAAAATCCGAGGAGATATTTTTATTTGATTTAGGTCTTCTATTAAAAAAATACTTAAGTTCAAAAACACCTAAGGAACAAGACAAGTATTTGTTTTTGACTATCCTGGAAATGGTTGAGGCTGAAACTCCCAGCTCCCTTGCAATTTCCGCTTGGGTCATGGGCCTTAAAACACCTCCGAAAAAGAAAAATTCTCCTTGTCTCTTCACAATTTCACCCACAGTAAGTTCAAGGTTTCTTTTTCTTCTTTCAATGGAACTTATTATGAACTGAGCTCTATTGTATCCCTTTTTCAAATAATCAATCGTGTCTTTGTCACAGCCTTCCTTCATCATCCTCAAATAATAACTGTTTATGCCGACATTTAAGCTGTTATCAAGAATTTGAGGTTTAAAATCTTCTTCCGATAAAAAAATTTCAGGTCTTATGTATAACACATCTTCTATTCTTCCAAAGCCCAAGGCGGGTATAGGATTTAGTTTTTTTAACTTTTGGGAAATTTCAAATACTTCTTCTGCGCTTATTCCAAGTTTTTTTGCTATTTTATTAAACTTTCCTTCATAAATATCTTTAAGGTGGTTTTTAATTATAAGTTCCAAATTTTCATCTTTATCTATCTGAAAAAGCAGCGCTTCTATCATATTTGCAGATCCAATCCCCTTAGGATCAAAATTTTTCAATATTTCAATGCATTCTGTTACAATTTTCGGTTTTACACCGGTTGATTTGGAAATCTCTTCTGCGCTTAAGCTTAAAAATCCCCTTTCGTCCAAATTATCTATGAGGAAATATAAAATCCCAAATTTCTCTTCCTGCAAATCCAACATCATGACCTGTTCATAGAGATGATCTCTTAAATCTTTGTCTTGATATATATTCTCTATTAAATCCCAGTTGTCTTTATCTGAGTTCATCCCTATGTTTTCATAGTCCATCATGACATTGGATTGACTTTCTTTAAGCAAGAACTCATTTAATTCATCGAAATTCATCTCCATAATATCTATAGAGGTCAATAAATCCGCCGTTATATTTAATTTTTGCGAAACATTTAAATTTACATTTAATTTAGTCATTTGTTCTAAGTATATCACAATAAAAATAGTATAAAGTATCAATAAACACATTATTTGTGGGTATCAATTATATATTGGAGGATTGATATGATTACAAATAAATTTGAACTTGAAAATTGTGAGCACAAGGTTAAGTACAATATAATTCACGAGGAAATCCCCTTGGATATGAGCCCTGAATTAATGCGAGCAATTGAATATCTATTGTGGTATGTTCCCGATATTTCTTCTATTCAATCAAAGGACAATGAATTGGTATCAAACCTTCTTTATGACGACTTCACCTTTGAGGAAATTGCCAAGTACATGAATTTAAAAGATGAAGATATTTTATTCACAGAATCAATTCCTCGCAAAATCGAACAGTATTATAAAGATGAAATATGCATATGCAAACAAAAAATCATCATGACCAAGGGCTTCGAAGAAACAAAAACATCAGCAACTCTCAGGCACATACGAAATGCCATCGCCCATGGATACTTCACGGTAATTGAAAATCTGCTCATAGGCTTCGACTACAAAATGGTACAAAATGGAAAAGAAGAATGTAAGGCGATATTTAAAATAAGACCCGAAAACCTGTTAAAAGCTTTGGAAAACTTGGATACGGAACTTACCACAGAAAAACTCGTAAAACGCGGTCTGGAAATTTGCGGATATGAGGTAAGACACTGGACGGTAAGAAAAGACAGCGATAAAGCCTTTGACTTATCAGCAAAAAAGGGCGACAAGAAATTCGCCATTGAAATAAGAAAGTTTAAGCCTTCAAAGGATAATAAAAGCCTATACATAGATCACAATCACATAATTGAACTTGTAGAGCTTTTCGAAGGACTTTTTAAAGATATCATTCCTCTGTTGATAATAAATGCATCTTTGCTCTCAGAACAAAGCAAGGACTATCTTTTGGATCATTCCGTCATAATCATGGATGCAAAGAACATAAAAAAACTTCTCGCAGGAAGAGATATCCTCGGAGAAATAATAAGGGACAGAAGATTTTAATCAAAACAAAATTAAAATAAGATACCTCACTACGACGCTTTACATCAGGTGTAGCCTTAGAATCTGTTAATTCACAATAAAAAAAGATAGTGTTAAATAATATTTACTACACTATCTTTTTTATTTATTTGACAATTCCATCCAACAAAAATTTTTTGGTTCTATCACAGTTCTATCTACCTTCTGTTCATTTAAATTTTTTATATTTTAAATTCTAATTCGAATAAATAACAATAATATTAATTAGAATTTAAAAATTTACCATTCGCAACTTACCTTAGTACTTCTTTATAAATATTTGCCATTTAATTTGACAGATAAATTATTTTCAATCAATTTATCTTAATAATTTATCTTTAATCGTCACATTAAACCCAAATAACTTAAACTTCACCATTTGACTTAAATATCTTCAAACACTTCAACTTTTTGTCCGATATTATAGTCCGTACTCTCGATAAATCACTTTTTTCTGTTTAACTTAACTTTAACAACCATTTACTCGCTTTTGATCTAATTTTTGACTTTAACATTTTTCAAACTCTTATTCTTAAAATCCACACCTAAAACCCCACTCTTAAGTTTTAGCAACTTTAAAAATTAGGCTTAAAAGAGATGCATATACTTTTAAAACTAACTGTATTCACATCTATATTAACGTCCTGTTGACGATAAATCAGTTGGATGAAATTGTCAAACTACAACCAAAGTAAATATTAATATTTCTTTGATAAATTTATTATACCCTATATTAACAAATTAAACCACTAATTTATAAAAATTTTTTTATTTTTTTATTTATGGTAAAATATATTTGGTGATAGTGTGTGTAGAGAAAAATTTATGAGAAAAGCTCTCGAGCTTGCAAAAATATCCTACGAAAATAAGGATATTCCCATAGGCTGTGTCATCGTAAAAGACTGTGAAATAGTGGGAAGAGGATATAATAAAAAAGAACTGTATAAAGATGCGACGGCACACGCTGAAATGATGGCCTTAAAGGAAGCCTGTAATAACTTGGGAACTTATCACTTAGAAGATTGTGAAATGTATGTGACCCTTGAACCTTGTGCGATGTGTGCAGGAGCCATAATAAATTTCAGGCTGAAAAAAGTCTATATAGGCACGGAAAATGAGAGGTTCGGATGCTGCGGTTCAAAAATAAATCTTTTGGATCTGGGATTTAACCACAGTTGTGAGGCGGAGTTTGGAATTTTAAAGGAAGAATGTTCAAATTTAATCTCTTCTTTCTTTAAAGATTTAAGGAAGTAATTTATATATTAAAGACAAACGAAATATAACGGGCGGATGAAGGCATCCGCCCCTACAGAACCATATAACACCAAAATCAACCCGACATTCGCCTTTAAAAGATTTTATGTTTGTTTTATGAGAATAAAATATAATTTATGCACGATTTTTTGATTGAATTTATTTATTAGTCTTTAAAAAGAAAAGACCTACAAATTAAAATAATCTGCAGGTTTTTTCTTTTTCTATTTTTAGCAAACCGGATCTCTTGGAGTTTCTCCTCTTATCATGGAAATTAAATTTCCTATGGCGAATTCCTTCAGTGAATTCATCGATTCTACCGATATATAGGAATTATGTGGTGTCACCATTAAATTTTCCACGGACAATATAGGTCTGTCCGCTGTAGGAGGTTCATCTTTGATAACATCGACGAGCGCTCCTCTGATTTTTTTGGATTTTACCGCATCGATTAAGGCATCTTCATCCACTATAAGACCTCTTGCCGTATTGATGAAATATGCCGTTGGTTTCATCAGGTCAAATTCCTTTGCTGTGATTTTATCCCTATTTTCTTCGCACCCCTTTAAATTAATACTTACAAAGTCCGCTTCCTTAAATCCTTCTTCCCATTCAACTTTTCTTGCTCCATGTTTTTCGATCTCTTCTGCTGATAAAAATTCATCATAGGCAATGATGTTCATTCCCACCGCTCTTGCTTTTTTTGCAACTTCCTTTCCAATTGTACCAAAGCCCACTACAAATAAAGTTTGTGCACTGATTCTATGCTCTCTGTGTTCTATAGTGGGAGCTCCCCAAAGACCCTTACTGACAAAGTCCTTAGTCGTTGCTGCTCTTTCGCATAAATTTTTGTTCCAATTGTATATAGCTGCAAGCACATAATCTGCCAAATCTTCAATGCAGTATCCTTGTATATTCGTCACGTGAATTCCCTTTGCTTTACAAGCTTCCAGATCCACTCTGTCGAATCCTCCGCCGTAAACTGCAATCCCTTTGCAATTTTCAAGTTTTTCTATTAATTCCGCATTTATGTCTGCATATATTTGTGCAAGTATTCCGTCCGCCTTATATCCGAACTCTTCCAAATCCTTTTTGTAGTCGTAAGTCGAATGTCTTATCTCTACTCCCGGAAACTCCTTTGACAAAATTTCCTTTTCCATTTCATACTCTGACCATTCTTCGTCTATAATCCAAATTAACATTTTATCGCCTCACATATTAAAGAAATATCATAGTTACCGCCGGAACATATGTCACAAGCATAAGTACAACTATCAAAGCAAAGATAAATTTTATAATTTGCTTGGACAATGCTCCAATATCTACCTTTGATATCGCCGTTGCTACAAACAAATTTATTCCGTAAGGTGGTGTACAGAATCCGATAGCAAGGTTCATCGTAAGCATAATACCGAAAGTTATAGGATTCATTCCATATTCCATAACTATGGGCAAAAGTATGGGCGTAAGTATTATCGTAGAAGGAATATTATCAATAAACATACCTATGATTAACAGGAATATGTTTATAAGCAACAATATTACCACTCCGTTTGAACTTAAACTCGTTATCAATGTAGCTATTTTTAAAGGTATTTGTTCCATGGTCAAAAGTGCTGCAAAAGCCGTTGATAATCCGATCATAAAGGTCGTAGCTCCATTTACCACTATCGCATCTTTGAATGCATTGTAGGCTCCTTTCATGTCCAATTCCTTATAGACAAATACTCCCACTACGAAGGAATATACTACCGATACAACTGCAGCTTCAGTAGGTGTAAAAAACCCTGAATAAATTCCGCCTAAAATTATAACAGGGGATAAAATTGCCCAAATAGCTTCTTTAAAAGAAATCCATATTTCTTTTAAAGTGCTCCTTTTATCATTCCCTTTATAACCCTTCTTTTTAGAAACTATATAACAAACTATCATAAGTGCAACACCCATCAATATTCCGGGTAAAAATCCGGCAGTAAACATACCTGTTATTGATGCTCCCGATACTACTCCGTAAATTACAAAGGGTACACTTGGCGGTATGATTACGCCTATCGTTCCCGCCGCCGCCGTAAGTGCAGCTGAAAAGGGTTTACTGTATCCATGTTCAACCATTTGAGGGATCATAAAAGCTCCAACTGCCGATACAGTGGCTACAGCAGATCCTGAAATAGCTGCAAAGAACATACACACAACAACTGTCACCATTCCTAGTCCACCTGTTATATGACCTATAAAACTTTCAAAAAAATTTACAAGCCTCTTTGCTATACCTCCGCTACTCATTAGGTTCCCTGCAAGCATAAAAAACGGAATTGCCATGAGAGGAAATGAGTCGACTCCGGCAATGGCATTTTGGGCTATCATTATAGGAGGCATTGATGTAAATTTAAGTATGGTTATAAGAGTTGCTATCCCGATGGCATAACCTATGGGCATACTTATGAATAAAAGTATAAAAAACAATCCGAATAATACTATTGACTCCATGTTATACCTCCTTTTCCTCAGATGATTTAAATTGATCTATCAAATCAAAAAATATTCTTATGCTTACTAAAAATGAACTTACCGGCAAAGCCGCATATACATATACAAGGGGAAGTCTCATACCTGATGACAATGCATTTCTTGAAGCCATTGAACCTAAAAGCTGTACTCCCAAATACACTAAGTATGCGTTAAAAGCAAGCCAAATTAAATCTACAACTAACTTTATAACTTTATGAGCTACTTTAGATTTAAAAAGGTCATAAATCAATTCTACTTTGATATGTTCATTATACTTATAAGCTATACTCACGCCGAGCCACGTTTGCCAAATGAACAAATATCTTGATAACTCTTCAGACCAAGTCAAAGAAGCATTAAAGAAAGATCTCATAATTACCTGGAGAAACACAAGTATTACACTTAATGCCAAGCTCGAAACAAGAAGTACTTCTTCGAATTTGTCGAATTTTGCAAGTAGTTTTCTCATTTTACCTCCTTAAAGATTTTATTAAGACGGGACTTAATCCCGCCTTAATTTATTATAGTTTTGAATTAGTTATTGAATTTTGCAGCCATTTCAAACAATGTTCCGAATTGTTCTTGATATTTGTCATACATAGGTTGTAATGCATCTCTAAATGCTTGTTTTTGTTCATCTGTCAATGTATTGACTTCAAGTCCGCCTTCAGTTGCAAGTTTTTCAATTGCCGCTCCGTTATCTTCTAGTTCCATTGCTCTTTGAGCATCTACATAATTTTTACCTTCTTCTTCTATTACAGTTTTTTGTTCATCTGTTAAAGAGTCAAATTTAGCCTGATTGATTGCAAATACTAAGAAGTTGTGTACGTGTTCATCAACGCTTAAATATTTTTGAACTTCATAGAATTTATTTGCGAATATTAGCGAAGGTGGATTTTCTTGAGCTTCAACAGTTCCTTGTTGAAGTCCTGTATAAAGTTCTGTAAAGCTCATGGGTGTCGGGTTTGCGCCAAGAGTTTTATAGAAGTCTATAAATATCGGACTTTCCATAACTCTCATCTTTAATCCCTTTAAATCTTCCGGTTTTTCAATAGGTTTAACATTTGTAGTTGTACTTCTCGGACCGTTATAAGAATATCCTAAGCTCTTAATTCCATTTTCTGCTAATTTCCCGTTGAAATATTCTCCCATTTCTCCATCAAGAGCTGCAAATGCAGATTCTGCATTGATGAAAAAGTAGGGCATATCAAGTGCTCCGAAATCTTCAGAATAAGTTGTTAGTACTGATGTGGACGGAAGTGCCGCATCAAGAGTTCCCATAGCTACTGATTCTGTAAGTTGAACGTCTCCTCCAAGTGCTCCGTTTGGATAAAGTTCAACTACTATTGAACCGTTAGTTCTTTCTTCAACATTCTTTTTGAATTCTTCCAAAGCTCTGTGAGTTGATCTGTCTTCTGGTTCTACGTGTCCGACTTTAATAGTTACAGCATCTGCTACAGGTTCTGTAGTTTCCGCTATTGCCTCGGTATTGTTTGCTGCGTTTTCTGCAGGAGTTTCTTCCTTAGCATTATTTTTCCCGCCACATGCAGCAAGTAATAACATTGAAAGTACAAGTAATGCCAATAAACTTCTTTTTTTCATAGTACACCTCTAAATTATATTTTTATAAAATTGTTATTTCTCCATTGGTAGCATCAACTTTTATTTTATCCCCATCTTTTATATCTTCATAAAACTTCGGGTCGACTTTATCCACCATTGGAATTTCAAATATTATCGCACTTGATACAAGTACGGTTTCAGGTCTTTCTACTATCATGGCTGCCGGTTGATTATCCCTTTTCATAAGTTGAAATAATCCATCGGCTTGAACTACACTGCTTCCCTTGCCGCTGGGAAATATCAAAACTTTTTTTGCAATTATTTTTCCTTCTAAGTCATGTGCATGTTCGAGTACTTTTCCCGTTTCAGGATCTATAAGGTAAAACATTATGTCATCTTTTGATATTATTACTTCCGCCTCTGCTACACCATCTGATATTTTATGACATTTATATACTTTGCTCATTATTCTACCTCCCCTGTGACCGCACTTTCAATACAAGTATCCAAATCGCGAATTACAAAATTTATTCCTCTTCTTTGAGGATAGTATGCGCATTTTGGCGATTCAGTAAGACCGATTTTGCCCTTTAAGAATTTCCATATGGACTGATCGGGACAAGTTGCAGGAACTATATGCGCTCCAAGGGCATCCATTTCTTCATCTATTCCCATTAGTTCCGCCATTTTCTTAACATGAGAAGAAACCAGTATATACATTTCTTTGCTGAGCTTTCTTCCGTTTAATTTTTCATGTATATATTGACATTCCTTAAGTGTAAAGTGTGGACAACCAAACATTACAAAATCAATTTCTCTATTTCCTTCAAGAGAAATCTCTTTATGCACTTCCTTTAAATCTTCATTTGTTATTACAACTTTTCTTTTCGGTTCTTTTCCGCCGAAAGCTGTTTCCAAATCAGGCGCTTCGGGAGTAACCCCAACTATGTGATACATGTCATAGGCACCTGAAGTATTGAGCTGTGCTCCTAAATTTCTGTGATCTTCACTGCTTACATGCTTCGGTAGACCTACAAAAACAGGAATTCCATGACCTATTTTTTTGCCGCACATGCCAAGTAAATGGTAATCATAAGGAGTTTTCATATCAGCTTCTACTTCTACTAAAATTGTCCCTTTTCTGTTTTCATCAAACAGCAAGCCGTACTCGGGAACATATCCAGTAATAGCTGCAAATAACGCGGAGTTTGCTCCTTCTCTGTTAGATCTTGCTCCCCAAACTGAATTCACATAAGGTGTTGCGCTTGATTCAGAGTAGGCAACGATTTCACCGAAGTTGGGAACGTTTGTATCTATATAGGGAGTGCAATTATAAGATAAAATAGCTCCTATTTTTTTATAAGCATTATGAGTCCTTTCCATAAACTTATAATCTTCTTCGTCCTGAACCATGCCCTTTTCCTTAAAATAGGGTAAACACCATCCGGGATTGACTGTAGGTGAAATCCTACATTTAGCTCCTAAATCCGCCATCTTTTCCGCAAGCCATTGATCAGCATCCTGATTGCTTAGCGCCACATGAGCCCTTGTAATCGGAACCATTCTTTCCGCTCCAAAGGATTCACCCACAGCAACTTGAACTTTCATTGCAAGTTGTGCTCCGGGACCATATTTTCCGTCCAGTAAATCCTGTTGATCTTGCGTTAGTTTCATATTGTACCTACCTCCTCTTATAATAAAGAATGTTAACATTTTCATGAATACGAGATTCATTTAACAGAAGTATACATCTTTATATTTAACATGTCAACATGTTAAATATAAATTTTGTTTTTTTGATTTCTAAATAAAGTAAAAAAGCCTCTTTTTAAACAATATAAAAATGTATTTATAAAATATTTTTTTAAAAATTTATTGAATTTTTCATTTAATTTAATAAAATTTATCTAATATCTAAAAAATATGGTATAATCGTTTATACTTGTTTTAAAAATTTTATATTCAGGTTTTGCATGGCTTTTATTTTATTTAATTTTACAAATTAAAGTTTTAAAACCATTTGCTATCGTAGCTCAGGAGGTAGAGCACTACATTGGTAATGTAGAGGTCGGGGGTTCAAATCCCCCCGTTAGCTCCAAAAAATAAACAAAAATCTCAAGATTTAACCTTGAGATTTTTGTTTATTTGCAAGTTCTTTTGCTTCTTTGCCGCTTTTGTGTTCTATTTGAAATTCTATCATTTCAAATTTTTCAAAGAGTTTGTCTATTTCTTCGTATTGTCCCGGATCGCCGGGTATTGAGTATTTTTCACTTAATATTTTTATGTACTTTAATTTCAGATTTCTATCTTCTATTATTTTTACTTTTCCAAAGAGTATTGCGCTTCTGAAGTATGTGGTGTATTCTTCAGGTACTATCTGATCTTTTTCTATTATGGTAAAGGATGCTTTGGAGTTGTTTTTTATAGCATCTATTTTGTGTCCTGTTTTGGCTGTGTGAAAGATTAGTTTGTTTTCGGTGTAGGCATAGCTTAGCGGCACTCCATAGGGATAGCCTTCATCTCCTATTAATGAAAGTACTCCTGAGGAGGATTTTTCCAATATTTCATCTACTTTATCTTCTTTTAATTTCTGTTTGAATCTTCGCATTTCTCGAAACATGATTTTCTCCTTTGCATATATTTTTGCGGTGTGTTTTATTCTATTATAACAGTAAAATAGACCCCGCAAGGAGTCTATTTTACATTTGAAAGGAGTTATATTCAATTAAGTCTTGCTTTAATGTAATCTTATTTAATTAAGAGTTTCCATTATGCAGACAGTATTGACCTTTGTTATATTTAATATTTTATTTGTGTCATATAACAATATTTCTACAATTCAAATCTTCTTTGGTGTTAAAGTCTTTTATTTTATAAATTAGTCGCCAATAGCTACTACTATACCGTCTTTTACAATTAATTCATCATCAAATGTAATAGTCGGGTTGCATTGTACCATGTCGATATGAACTGTAGAGCGAGCCGGTTGTCCATAATAGAATCCGTTACCCATTGCAATATGGCAAGTTCCGTAAGCTTTCTTTTCTTCTTCGAAGTCTCCGTTTAGAAGAGATTCTTTGTTGAGTCCTATTCCGATTTCAGCGATATTGTCACTGTCTTTAATTTCTCTTATTTGTTTTTTGATTTGTTGACAAATTGTTTGGTCTCCACTTACTACTTCTACGATTTTTCCGCCTTCAATTTTTAGAACTACCGGTTCTATAGGTTTTCCGTAGTAAGCCATAGGTCCGTCTATAACTAATGTTCCATGAGTAGATCCGATAACAGGTCCTAAAGAAACTTCTTCATCAGACCAAGCCATTGCATCTCCCGGGTTTCTTGCGATACCGCATTCAATGATAGGTTCCATATCATTCATTTCCATATAAAGATCTGTTCCTGCAGGAGTTGTTATATGGGCATTTTTCTTACCTCTCCAGACTGCTTGAAGTTTTTCACCGTCTTTATAAACTTCGTCATAATCTGCTAAAGCTCCACCTCTTGTGAAGTTATCCACTCCTCTTAAAACTATTGAGCATTCTCTTAAGGATTTTTCTTTGATGAGTTCTTTTAGTCTGTTATTATAAATTGCAGCTCCTGAAGATGTAGTCATTCCTATGAATACGTCACATTTTTCCATTCCCAGTTCCAATGATTTAGGGAATATTGTCGCTTTATCTTGTCCTCTTATGGGCATCATGTAAACGCCGTATTCAGCTTTAAGTGCATGAGCAGCTCCAGCCATTGCATTAACCATTCTCATATCCGTTTGTGGATCTGTAACTATTAAAACTTCTTCTCCTTCTTAACAGCCATACAGTTTCCTAAAATATAATACGCTCTTTCAAAACATTCAATTATTCTGTTATCCATAGTAAACTCATTCTTTCTCTCTTTACAGAAAACCAATCTGCAAAACTAAAATTAAACTTCCATTTCTTCATCAGAAGAATTCTCCTGTACATAAACCATAAAGTGCACAAGATAACCTTTAATAATAAACCATTCATCAATATTGAGTTTTGTCAAAATTATTTTAATATAAAATACTGAATAAAGATAGTCAAAAGATATATTTGGAGTAAAATATCCGTTATTTTTTAAAAACGGTTGAAATTGGCAAAGTTTTCAGGTACCAGTGAGTCAAGTGTCATCAGGTTTGCAAATGTGTTGGGCTATGATGAATATACAGCCTTTCAAAGAGACCTTCAGAGTTTTGTAAAAGAAAAAATAACTTTATCTCAAAGAGTTCATTCTCTTGCATCAAATGAAATGAATGAAATAGAAACCTTAAATGTGGTCATAGACAAAAGTCTAAATGATATAAGGTGGATAAAAAACAACTTGGATCAGGAAAATTACACAAAGGCCATTGAATTGCTCTCAAAGGCGAGAAGAATATATTTAATAGGTTCAAGAAGTTCTTTCTGTGTGACTTATTTTCTGTTCATAGGGCTCAGTTGGATGAGAGATGATGTTTTTTTAATAAATCACCAGGGAAGGGATTTCGACAAACTATCTCAAATAAATGAAAAGGATGTTCTGTTTTCAGTGAGTCTGCCAAGATATCTCAAAAGCACTATCAATCTTCACAAGTACGGATATTCAAAGGGAGCAAATACCATTTGTATCACCGATACTTATACTTCACCCCTTGTTAAGTACTCAAGGGTACCTCTTATCATAAACTGTGAGATTTTATCTTTTTCGGACAATTTAATTCCTGTCATGTGCATTGCCACAGGACTTTTAAATTCTATCGCAAAAATATCTGCGGGTAAATCCGAAGAAAAAATGAAAAATTTTGAAGCTTTTTGGAACAAAATGGAACTATATGAAAATTTTTAGGAGGGTAAATGGGAATTTTAAATTACGATTTTGGAGACTTTAAAAAAGGAAAACTCAACAAGATTACAGATGTGAGTGGCGTGATGGTCGGTCACAGCACTATAAAATCCGATAAACACAAAACCGGAGTTACTTCCATAATTCCAAATAAAGATACCTATAACAACAAACTTGAAGCCGGGCTTACGGTTTTTAACGGTTATGGAAAGAGTGCCGGGCTCATGCAGGTTGAAGAGCTGGGAAATATTGAAACTCCTCTGCTTTTGACAAATACTTTCGCTGTCGGCAGAGTATTGGACTGTTCCGTTCAATACATGGTGGAGCACTATCCCGACTTGGGAACGACCGCCGGAGGTCCCAACAACATAGTCATGGAATGCAACGATTTCAGAATCAATTACGCAAGAGATATAAGCATCGAAAAAAAACACGTCTATGAAGCAATAGATACCGCATCTTCCGATTT
The DNA here is from genome assembly GCA_000952975.1 of Peptoniphilus sp. ING2-D1G. Lineage (GTDB taxonomy): Bacteria > Bacillota > Clostridia > Tissierellales > Peptoniphilaceae > Peptoniphilus_E. The sequence goes on from LM997412.1 coordinate 1,565,561, forward strand.
TGACGAAGGGGCTGTGGGTGCAGGGACAGGCATGGTTTGCATGGGACTTAAGGGAGGAATAGGTTCAGCCTCCAGAATAATAAATATAAAGGACAGGGAATATACCTTGGGAGCTTTGGTCCTTTCAAATTTCGGATTGGTAAAGCACCTGCGAATAGAAGATAATTTCATCGGCAAAAAAATGTATGAAGCCTTTAAAAATCAAAGAGAAGAAAAAGATAAGGGCTCCATAATAATGGTAATAGCTACGGATATCCCTGCAGACAGCAGACAACTAAAGAGAATATCCGCAAGAGCTGCCGTGGGTCTTAGCAGAGTGGGGTCCTATCTCGGTCACGGAAGCGGAGATATAGCTCTTGCCTTCTCCACCACCTACAATGCCACTGAAAGGATATCCGATGATGATTTGGAAAATGCCTTTATTGCAACTGCCGATTGTATTGAAGAGTCCGTAATCAGCTCTTTGTTCCATGCAGAAACAACAGAGTCTTATAACGGAAGGATTTTCTATTCACTAAAGGACAATCTGAAAAATTTAAATCTAAGTCTTTGAAAAAGTCCTTTTAGCTAAAATTATACTGTAATTATAAAACCTTTGATTCTTTAGTGCTTTAAGCACACTGAATAATCAAAGGTTTTTATATTTTCTAAAAAATTAACACTCTTTTTTCAAAAATTTAAACAAGATTTAACAATATTTTAACCCTATTGTAAAACATTCCCATGATAAAGCGTGGTATAATGTTTGCACAAGGAGGTAAGATTATGAAAAAAATACTATTTCTGGCACTTATCCTCACCTTTATAATTGCCGGAACCAATTATGCTTTTGCAGCTACACAAGAAGAAAATGATGAGAATATAATAAAAATAAAAAAGATATTTGATATTTCAGATGATTTTGAAAACTTTAACATTTCCTCAAGCACTGATATCTACGGTTTTAAAACTGTTTCCTACAGTTGGTCGAAAAACAACGAATACATAAATGTAATGACCGACAGCGAGGGCAACATAATAGATTATTTTCGCAATAGTGAAACCGAGGAAAAAATCAACCTGACAAGCAAAGAAGAAATCAAAAAACAAGGCGAAATCTATCTGAAAAAAATTGACCCCGAACTGTTACATAAATATAAACTGAAAGATTTAAACATCAACGTATTTTCAGCAAGTGCTTCACTTTTATATAATAGAATCGTAAATGGTATTGAGGTTAAAAACGACACCATTTACATGACCTTGCATCTCGGATCTAAATCCCTGTCAAATTACTCAAGAACTTACTCAAGCTCATACTACACAGACGAAAAGTTTCCCTCAAAGAACAAAATTATTTCAAAGGATGAAGCCATGAAAATAATTTTGAAGGAAAATCCTTTTTACTTGACCTATTTCTTGAAATACACCGATTCGGACAACATCAGCTATGTTCCCGCCTATACTCAGCTTAAAAAATCACCTGAGTTGGATGCAGTTTCCTCGGAGTTCATATACGAGCCGATTTACAACACCTATATGAAAGCCACAGGAGCCGGAGATAACGCTGCTACAAAAGAAGCCTCATCGGGACTCACACCCACGGAACAAAAGGAAGTAGACAGAGTTAAGGGTGTTAAATCCTTGGAAGAAACTAAGAAATTCGCCCAAGATAATTTTGATTTAAAGGATATGAAATTGGAAAGCTCATATCTGAACAAGTACGACAAAAACATCTACGTCTACGATCTGTACTACTCATCTGATGAGGGCGGATATACCAACTTGCAACTGGGCGCTCGCGACTTTAAGCTTTACAGCTATTCCTCCTATGATTACTCTTCATATGCAGATTCCGTTGCTAAAAGCTCTGCCTTGAAGGATTCTCAAGCAGTTAAAATAGCCAAGGCCTTTATTCAAAAATTCAACAAAGATAAAGATCTGGACCTTGAAAATCCCGTAATAGTAAAATCAAATGAAGAAAATGGAGAAACCACCGTCAACTTCTTTGTGAAGAAAAACGGGTACTATGTATTTTCAAAGGGTGTTACAACACACATAAACAACGAAAATAAAAAACTGTCCTATTATAATTTAAGCGACCCTGATGTCAAATTGTCCGAAATGGACAAGGACGTAATAGGCATTCAAAAAGCGGAATCCATTGCAAAGAACAATTTGAAATTATACTATGCCTATGTAGGTGATAAACCTCGCCTGATATACTCCTTTGAACTGAATAAGCCGGTTATCAGAGCTAAGGACGGCGAACTTCTAAACATGAACGGCGATGTGGACACCAAGGGCGAAATAGTCTATGAAAATATAAACAAATCAAAATACAAAGATGAACTTAATCTTCTTAAATCTTTAAATATCGGTCTTCCAAAAACTCTCAAGGTAGATGAACCAATAACGGTCGGAGATTATGTATACCTTCTAAATTCCCTTTCTGATTCATACATTGAATATGATCAAAGAAATTTAAAAGACTATATCAGTTATTGGATGTATGAAGATATCGATGTCGATAACCTTTCTCCCAATCTGACCAGAAAAGACGCAGTAAAGTGGATGATGAACATCAAGGATTTTAGAAAATTGAAGGAAATCAAAAATATATTCGACAAAGAAGCCTTTACCGATTCAAATAAAATCCCTAAAGATTATCGTGCTTACTACTATTTAGCTAAGGGATTGTCCATTTACGACTTCGACGAAGCGGCGCCTGATAAGGATGTAACCGTGGAAGAAGCAATGCACATAATTTACAACTCAATATTTAAATAGAGAAATAAAAAATACCCTTGGTGTCAAGGGTATTTTTTAAAAACAATTTATTTTTTCAATTCATTTAATGCCTTATCCAGCCTTTCCATGGCTTTTCCTATGGTTTCCGTGGGAGCGGCAAGATTTATTCTCTCAAATCCGGAACCTCCTTTGCCGAAAATATATCCTTCATCTAAAAAGAGATCCGCTTTATTGACCATTAAGTCTTCCAGTTCTTCGTCGCTAAGTCCCAGTGCATTAAAGTCCACCCACTGAAGATAAGTTCCCTCCATAAGGGGGGTTTTGATTTCAGGATGTTTTTCTTCAAAGAATTTTTTTATCAGCCTTTGATTTTCATCTATTACTTTTATGCATTCTTCAAGCCATTTTTCGCATTGATTATAGGCTATTTCACAAGCTTTAAATCCAAGAGCCGAGTTTGTTTCTATGCAAAGTCTGTCAAAGGCCGCTATTAATCTCTTTCTAAGTTCAGGATTCTTTACTATTATGTTGCTTAGCATCATCCCCGCAAGATTGAAGGTTTTTGACGGTGCTGTGCAGGTGATAGTTCTATCTGCAAGTTCCTCATCTATCGTTTGAAATACGGTATGCTTGTATCCTTCCATCACAAAATCGAAATGAATTTCATCGCTGAGCAAAAGCACATCGTTCTTTAAGATTATATCCTTGAGTCTTGTGAGTTCTTCCACAGTCCATACTCTTCCCACAGGATTGTGAGGAGAACAGAAAAGTAAAATTTTATTTTCTTTCTTCTGTGTTAATTCATCAAACAAATCAAAATCTATTTTATATTTATCTCCTTCTTTAATAAGGGGACATTCCACCAATTTTCTGTTTTGCAGTTCTATTGAGCTGAAGAAAGGATAATATACCGGAGGCATTACTACAACACCTTCTCCTTCCTTTGCAAATTCATTTATTGCCGCATGGAAGGCCGGCACCACTCCGGGAGCTGTCAATATCCACTGTCTTTCCACATGGAAATTATGTTTTCTTTTCATCCACGATATCACAGCTTCATAATATGCTCTATTTCCTCCTGTATATCCTAAAACCGTTTCATCGAGATATTTTTGCAAACCCTCTCTGATTTCAGGTGCAATGGGAAACTCCATATCAGCCACCGATAAGGGCACTACATCCTTTGCAATATCAAGTCTTCTCTTTGCCATTCTTTGCCACTTCGGCGAGCCTTGCTCACTTCTGTTGAGTATAGTCGTAAAATCGTAATTCATAAATCTCATTCCTCCCTCATATTTTCTCCTATAAGACATTATAATATACTAAATCAATAAATTCTTCATATTTTGCAATGAATTTTAGATTATGATATAATTATAGAGTAAGATTTTACCGAATTATATTCTAAAGTTCAATAAATTACCAGGTTACCCTTTATCCTTAACAAACAAAGGGATCTTATGCTATGAGGTTCCTGCTCATAGCTTTTTGTTTTTAGAAGATATTTGGTAAAAAGTATTTTAGTAGAAAGGAAGGCGAAAATGAACAAATTTAAAAAATTTTCATTGCTGTTAGTTCTACTTTGTTTTTTACTTGTGGGATGCAGTTCAAACAGCTCATCCGATGTAAATAAGGAAATTAAATTTGCAGATGCAGGTTGGGACAGTGTAAAATTTCATTCGGCAGTGGCAGGAACGATATTGCAAGAATTATACGGATATACTTGGAGCGAGGTTACGGCATCCACTCCCGTAGCACATCAAGGACTGATGAGTGGAGAAATTGATGTAATGATGGAATCTTGGACACAGAATATCCCTACATATCCCGAAGATGTAAAGGCTGGCAAACTTCAAGAATTAGGTGTGAACTTTGACGATAACTATCAAGGTATTTATGTGCCTCGATATGTGATAGAAGGAGATGAGAAAAGAGGTATTGAGTCTTCAGCTCCTGATCTCGTAAATGTATGGGATTTGAAAAAATATCCGGATGTTTTCAGAGATGACGAAGATCCTTCAAAGGGAAGAATTTACGGTGCAATTCCCGGATGGGAAATTGACAATATCATGCATAAAAAATATCTTCACTACGGACTGGATGAAAACTTCGTATATTTCAGACCGGGCTCGGAAGCGGCACTGGCTACGGCGATTACATCAGCCTATGAAAAGGGGCTGCCCGTTGCGGCATACTACTGGGAACCAACATGGCTTTTAGGAAAATACGACATGGTTCTCCTGCAGGATGAACCCTATGACCCTGCGCTGTTTTTGGAAGGTCAGACGGAATGTCCTTCCGTAGTTGTGACGGTCTGCTCCAGCAATGATTTTGCAAAAGAAAATCCTGAGGCAGTCTCATTTTTGTCAAAGTACAAAACATCAAGTGCTCTTACCTCTGAAGCTCTTGCCTACATGCAAGATAACGAAGCTGATTATGAGACTACGGCTAAATGGTTTATTCAGGAACACAGTGAATTGTTGACAGAGTGGTTAAGCCCTGAAGATGCAGAGAAGGTTTTAAGTTCAATTTCCGGTAATGAGGGAATATCACTTGATTCCTTATATACTTTCCCCGTAAATTTCAACTTGAACCTGGAGTCAATCGATGCGGCTTTTAACTCCTTGAGTATAAAATTGGGATGGTTCTTTGGCGGTATTAAAGGGTTTTTAAACACCTTTGTCGGATCCATAAACAGCTTACTTAATTTTATACCTTGGTTTGCTTTCATAGCATTGGTGTTTATTCTCACATACTACACCAACAAAAGTATAAAAAGTTCCATTATATACTGCGTATTTCTATTTCTCATCGGAGGATTGGGACTTTGGAGCTTAATGCTGGAAACACTTTCCATAGTGATAGCCTCGGTAATAATCTCCTTAATTTTGGGTTTTCCCATAGGAGTTTTGATTTCCACAAGCGACAAACTGGACAGAATAATAAGGCCTCTGCTTGATACCATGCAGACCATGCCTGTATTTGTATACTTGATACCGGCTATGATATTCTTCGGACTGGGTAAACCTCCGGCTGTAATAGCCACCACCGTTTACTCCATAGTTCCCATGATCAGACTTACAAATCACGGAATCAGACAAATAGACAAGGAAATAATTGAAGCTTCCATAGCCTTCGGTTCGACAAAGCTTCAATCTCTTATAAAAGTGCAAATTCCGCAAGCTCTTCCCACGATAATGACAGGTGTAAACCAAACGCTTATGATGGCTATGTCCATGGTAGTAACCACATCCATGATAGGTGCATCAGGCTTGGGAATGGAAGTTTTGTTAAGCGTTAACCGCGTTGAAATCGGAAGAGGTTTAGTATCGGGATCTGCAGTTGTAATCATCGCCATAATACTGGATAGAATCACTCAGGGATTCGTTAAAAAGAGCGAGGTGAAAAGGCATGAATAATAATGGAAATACTATTCTAAGTGTGAAAAATCTCTATAAAATATATGGGAAAAACGCAGAAGAAGCGATTGAATTAAAAAAAGAAGGTGTGGACAAAAATACCATCTATAAAAAGACAAACACCACCGTAGCCCTCTTTGATGTATCTCTTAATATAAAAGAAAAGGAAATCTTCGTAATAATCGGAATGTCAGGCTCGGGAAAATCCACCTTGATTCGTTGCTTTAACCTGCTTAACAATCCCTCAAGAGGAGAGGTCTTCTTCAAAGGAAAAGATATAAGCAAACTCAGTGAAAAAGAGCTTTTAATATATAGGAGAGAGAAAATATCCATGGTCTTTCAAAGCTTCGGTCTTATGTCTCACAGAAACGTATTGGAAAATGTAGAATACGGATTGGAAGTTAAGGGCATGGAAAAGGAAGAGAGAAGAAAAAAATCCATGGAGATGATTTCCATGGTGGGACTTGACGGATACGAAAATGAACCCATAAACAGTCTATCAGGCGGAATGAAACAAAGAGTCGGACTTGCCAGAGCTTTGGCAAACGACCCGGAAGTTTTGCTCATGGACGAACCCTTCTCAGCTCTGGACCCCCTGGTCAAAAAAAACATGCAGTTTGAACTGCTTCAAATACAGAGAAAACTGAACAAGACAATAGTATTCATCACCCACGATATCGATGAGGCTTTCAAACTGGGCGACAGAGTCGCCATAATGAAAGACGGCGAATTGATACAGGTGGATACTCCTGAAGAAATGAGCACCAATCCTTCAAATGAATATGTAAAACAATTTATCGACAGTGCCGATAAAACTCAAGTAATAAGCGTTAAAAATGTAATGTCGATTCCCAACACTATAATCAAGTACACCGACTCCACTCGTATCGCCATGAACACCATGAGAAACAACAAAGTTTCCTCTGTATATGTGGTGGATGATATGATGAGGTTCAAGGGAATTGCCGGCATAGACGGAGTGCTTAAAGCCGAACGTGAAGGGCTCAAAATCTCCGATATACTCATAACAGATGTGAAAATCACCTATGAAGATGTGCTGTTAAATGACATCATAGACATGGCCGCTACCACTCCCTTCCCCATAGCGGTATTGGACAGACATGACAAGAGCTTGATGGGAATAGTTTCAAAGGCCGATGTTCTATCATCAATTAATTGACATTTTAAAAGTGTGTTGTCTTTTTAGACGACACCTTTTTTTATAAAAAGGGAGTGAAATCTACATGATAAATTTCACTCCCTGCAATATTATCTTTTTACTACCCCTTCATTTGCATTTACAGTTATTATATCTCCTGTGTTAATTAATTTTCTTATGTTTTTGACCCCTACAATGGTGGGAATTTCAAGAGAAATTCCTGTAATCGCCGCATGGGATGTATACCCTTCAACTTCTGCAACTATTGCCGAAGATTTTTTTAAATAGGGCATGATTTCTTTATCGGTGTTGTTGAGTATCAATATATCTCCCACTTTGAAATTCACTTCCAAATCCTTCATGGAATTGACCACAAAGGCTCTTCCCACTACAATTCCATCACCAAATCCCAAGCCTCTACCCATTATTTTTGATACCGTCTGAACTTTTATCAAATTTGTAGAACCCGATAAACCCGCCGGTACACCCGCTGTCAAAACTACCGTATCTCCCGGTTCAATTAAATGTTTGCTTAGACATTTTTCAATTGAACTGTTCAAAAGTAAATCCGTATTTGACTGTTCATCAATTATTATTGCCATTGTACCCCACTGAAGACTCAATTGACGTCGTATTTTCTCATTTACTGTTGTGGCTATTATTTTAGCCTTGGGCATGAACTTTGCAATTGCAGCAGTAGTAGCTCCCGATGTAGTTGCCGTTATTATGGCTTTCGCATCAAGGTCCATGGCTATGGTACAGGCGCTTTTTCCTATTGCATTGGTGCTGTTCTTTGAATTTTGCTGCACTTTTTTCTTGAGCAGTTCTTTAAAATCAATGGATTTCTCCGTCACCTCAACTATTCTTCTCATGGTCTTTACAGATTCCACGGGATATTTTCCGCTGGCGGTTTCGCCTGAGAGCATTACTGCAGACGTTCCGTCCAATACGGCATTTGCCACATCATTTGCCTCCGCTCTTGTGGGTCTTGGATTTCTGATCATGGAATCGAGCATTTGAGTGGCTGTAATGACCGGTTTACCCGCTAAATTACACATCTTTATCATTTTCTTTTGAGCAATGGGCACCTCTTCTGTCATTATCTCGACTCCCAAATCTCCCCTTGCAACCATGATTCCGTCGGAAACTTCAAGTATTTCCTCTAAATTTGCAAGGCCCTGTTTTGATTCCACCTTTGAAATAATCTTGATGTCGAAATTGTCGTTGTCTTCCAAAATCGACCTGATATTTAAAACGTCTTCTCTACTACGCACAAAGGATGCCGCTATGAAATCAATATCATTTTCAATTCCGAACTTGATGTCCTCAATATCCTTTTGTGTAAGCGCAGGAAGATTTACTTCTATACCCGGAAGATTTACACCCTTTCGCGAAGAGATCAACCCTCCATTTTCAACGCTCAGTTCAATGTATTCATCCTTGATATCATCGACAATCATGCTTATAAGCCCATCGTCAATCAAAACTCTGGAGCCTTTTTTTAAATCTTTGGGCATATCCTTGTAGGAAACCGACACCATGTCCTTTGTTCCTTCGATTTCCTTTGTAGTTATGGTAAACTTATCTCCACTTTCAAGCCTGTATTCACTATCATCTTTAAATTTTCCTATTCTGATTTCAGGACCCTTTGTATCAAGCATTATGGCGATGGGAAGTCCCATTTCTTCTCTTAATTTTTTTATTCTGTCTATTCTGAATAGATGTTCTTCTCTCGTTCCATGGGAAAAGTTGAGTCTGCACACATCCACGCCCTCTTTAAAGAGCGCCCTTAATTTCTCTTCGCTGTCACTTGCCGGTCCTATAGTGGCTACTATTTTTGTTCTTTTCATAAATCCCCCTAAATTTTTAGAGTCGCATATTTTAATCTATATTACATTTATTTTTACCCAAATTACCACAAAAAACATTATTTCCACAAATAACATTATTTTGGTATAATAAAAAAAGAAGGTGATAAAATGAAAATTTTGATAACGGAGCCTGTTCATCAAAGTGGAATAAAATATCTTGAAAATTTAGGATATACCTTGAAATATTCCAAATCCTTGGATAAAAAACAGATTATTGAAGATCTGAAGGGCGTGGATGCAGCCATAATACGAATTGTAAATTTCGACAGAGAGATAATAGAAAATTCGAATTTAAAGGTCATAGGAGTACACGGTACGGGCACGGATATTGTGGATTTAGATGCTGCCAAGGACAACCTTGTGGCGGTGGTAAACGCTCCCGGAGCAAATGCAAGAAGCGTAGCTGAGCTTAATATGGCTTTGATTTTAGACTTGGCAAGGCAACTGACCAAAAGTGCAAATAACTATGCAAAGGGTAACTTTGAAATAAAGTATCAACTCAATTACATGGAACTGAAGGGCAAAACCTTGGGAATTTTGGGTTATGGAAATATCGGAAAAGCCTTGGCTGAAATTGCACACTTCGGTTTCGGCATGAAAATACTCACCTACAACCACAGAAGAAAAGAAGCCGATACATATGTGAATTTGACCACAGATAGAGATTATGTAATAAAAAATTGTGATTTTCTGGCTTTGTGTTTAGCATCGACTCCTCAAACTGATAACAGCATAGGATCAGAGGAATTAAAATCCATGAAAGATAGTGCCTTTCTGATAAACACCTCAAGGGGAACTTTGATAAAGGAGGATGATTTGCTAAAAGCCTTAGAGGAAAAAATCATAGCGGGAGCGGCTATAGATACTACGATACAAGAGCCCTTGGACAAAAATCATCCCTTTTTTAAATTAGATAACTTAATTCTCACACCCCATATTGGAGGAACAACAGAAGAAGCCTTGGAGAAAACCATAATGTTGACTGCAAAGGGTGTGGATGATGTGCTATCAGGTAGAGAAACAGCCTACAGAGTAATTTAACAAAATTTAATATATTAAACCTCATTTATTTTTTTAAGGCGAGAAAGTAAGATTATTGTTTGATTTTCTAAAAAATTTTTATTACAATATTTTCTGTGATAAAAAAGAAAATGTGTAAAAAGGAGAACTACATGAAAAAACAAAACATTTTTAAAGTTTTATTGTTTTTCCTCTTGGGATTTATGTGCTTGATATTTCCAAAGGAAAGGGTTTTTGCACAAACGGCAACGCTTGGAGTTTTATTGCAAAAACCGATGGCGGAAAATACTATTATTTTAAGCAATACGGAACCCAACAGGACGCAGACTTGTATAAACACTTATATGAAATCTCGGAAGAGCAGTACAATATTTCTGCTGCAGAATGTTTTTTAACTCTTAGCAGAAAAGACGGGCAAAGTTTTGAATTGCCTACAACCACCACCCTACATACATCGGACAGCGATATTACGGGAGTCCCCGCAGGAAAGACCTTTACGGAGATTCGCTTTCTTCACAGTCAAGCTTACTCTTACCTGCTTGTAAACGGTGACCCCACAAGAGCAACGGGTACCGACGGTGTGATTTGGTCCTTGAATCTGACCAAGGATTGGGTCATCGAAGATACTCCCGGATTTGGAAGTTCTCTTTTTACCCTTAGATCAGTGTATATTCATTATCTTTGTGAATTTGAAGGAAACGGTCATAAACTGTATCGCGTAGATAACAATACTGAAACCCCTTTAATTATGATTGAAAAACCTATAAATTGCCCGCAGGCTATAGCGATGACTATGTCAAATTTAAGAATATAACCATAGACGGAAGTCTCAATGGAGAAGGCCAGGTCAAAACACAGCAGGGTATTATGCTCCTTAATTCAAAGGTGCTATTTGACTCCAATGTGATTGTGGAAAATTGCAAATATGACAACCCTACCAATCATGGCGGAGGGGGTGTATATGTGAGAGAGAATTCCGAACTCACAATAAATCCGGGAAATATAATCAGAAACTGTGAATCTTACTCAGCCTTTGGCGGTGGAGCCATCTACATGAGAGATTATTCCATTTTAAATGTAAATGGAGCAGAAATCTCCGAAAATACTACCGGAAGACCCGGAGATGCTTCTCGCGGATATGGCGGCGCAATTTCCTGTACCGGTGCAAATTCGAAAATCAACATAACAAATTCCACACTTTCAAATAACAGTTCAACGGATTTCGGCGGAGCTGTTTACGCTCGTTGTCCTCTGGATATTGCAGATAGCAAGATTATTTCCAACAGTTCAGAAAATGGCGGAGGTATATATGCAAGAGGAAACACAAATATTGTGAATACTTTAGTCGACAACAACTTCGCTTCCTATGAAGGTGGTGGAATTTATCTGCGCTCTACTGCGAACATGAATAATGTGACTGTCTCCAACAACACCACTTTGCAAGAAGGTCAAACCTCCAACAATTTCGGCGGCGGGGTTTATATTGACAACAACGCTGTTGTGACCGCAACAAATTCTACAATAAAAGACAATACATCCATGTATGGAGGCGGAATAAATGTATCAAATGCCACTTTAAATATCGACGGTTCCTCTGTGCAGAGAAATGCCTCCTCAAAATTAGGCGGCGGTATTTACATGGACACTAATGCTGTAGTAAATATTGCAAATAATTCCACCGTGGCAAACAATGAATCTCCCTTCGGCGGCGGAGTAATGGCATTCGGAGGAACTTTGAACATCACCGGTTCTTCCACATTAGAAGGAAACAAATCTAACCGCGGAGGCGGAATAATGATGTCAGGCGGAACTTTAAAGGTTGACAACTCCACACTGAAAGAAAATTCTTCCAACAGTTTCGGCGGCGGAATATACATATACAACGGTGTAACTGCAGCTGTTACAAATAACTCAAAAATAGAAAATAATAAGTCCTTCTTTGGCGGTGGAATAGCGGTAGATGGCGGAAGCTTAACTGTCAATAACTCTACCTTGGAGGGAAATATTGCCGGTGTTGCTCCCGAAGATCCTGATACCGGACAAGGCGGCGGCATTTTACTAATGGGAGCAAACGACGTATTGAATATGAAAGGCTCCCTTGTAAAGAGCAATTCAGCAAGATACGGAGCAGGCGTCTATTTAAGAGCCGGTTCAGGAGAATTCTCCGGTGTGGAATTTAACGGAAACGATACAGGTCAAGGCGATGAACTCAGCCCTGCAGGTCGCCACGGCGGGGAACTCTATGTTCAAAAAGAAGCGAGTGCGGAAATTAAAGACTCCTCCAAGTTTATTGCAAACACAGCCAACTGGGGCGGTGCAATCTACACTTCACAACACAGCACCGAAAACCCGATTCCACTAAATACTCCAATAGCACCTACAGATCCCTATCAAAATCTTCAAATTGATAGTTCGACTTATTTTCAAGGCAATGTCGGAGTTAACGGATTGTTCCTGCCTCCTGATAATTTTGCAGATTTTACGAACTTAGGATTTACCGCAGACTCGGATGTTGCCCATGAGCTGACCAGGACAAGTCTGCTGAACAATTACGATGTCTACTATAGAGGTGTGGAAAAAACAGTTACTTACTTGGCCAACGGAGTTAAATTCAGCGACGGCTCGGATACAAAGACGGAGGAACGCTTCGCAGGTGAAAATATAAAACTGATAGCTCCACCGAAAAGAAACGGTTTCGTCTTTGTCGGTTGGAAGGAAGGCGATAAAATCTACAAAGCCGGAGATTCTTTCTTAGTTACAGGTGATCACACCTTTGAAGCTCAATGGAAAGAAGATAAGGTAAGTGTTGTTGAAAAAACAATTACCTATTCAGCCAACGGAGGTAAATTCAGTGACGGTACGGATACAAAGACGGAAAAACACTCCCCGGGTGAAACCATTCAACTTATAGATCCACCAAAAAGAGACGGTTTCGTATTTATAGGCTGGAAGGAAGGAGATAAAATCTATAATGCGGGAGATTCCTTCTTGGTAATAGGTAATCATAACTTTGAAGCTCAATGGGAAGAGGAAATTCAACCTCAACCCGAACCCATTTATCACCCCACGGTATCCCTCAAATGGTATGTACAAAAGAAAGATAAAACAGAATCGCACATAGCCTATATAGAGGGATATGAAGACGGGAAAGTAAAGGCTGCCGGAAACCTCACAAGGGCAGAGGCAGCCGCAATGGTAAGCAGATTGGAAAATCTCAACTTGTATGACAGATCAAAACCCGATTATCCTGATGCAGAGGAAAATGCATGGTATCTACCCTATTTAAATGCCGCTTTGAAACAGGATATGTTAGATGCCGATGAAAGGGGCAATATCAGACCCAATGACAAAATAACCAGAGCGGAATTTGCCAATATGCTGGCCCAAATAGATAAAAACAACGATTATGTATCGAATTTTACAGATATCTCAGGTCATAAATACGAATCACAGATCAATAAAATCTGCGGCAATAAGAGAATAATAGGTTATGAAGACGGAAGCTTCAGACCGAACAATCTTTTGACCAGAGCGGAAGCTGCAACTATACTCAATAGAATGTACAATAGAGTTGCCGATGAAATTTCCATAGCAAATTTAAAAACACAAGTGAAAAATTTCCCCGATATGGATAAATCTGACTGGTTCTATTGGGAGATAGTGGAAGCATCTAACAGCCACGATTTTATAAGAAGAATCGGAAAAGACAAATTCGATAGAGATTTAGAGTTATGGGAAAGAATTTTATATAATTCCCATGCAGATAAAAACATTTAATAAAAATAGTATCAAAAATATGACGTAAGTAAAAAGACTCGGAGTAAACTTCGGGTCTTTTTTATACAGTCTATAAACACAATATTCTTTATTGAGTTTGTAGGAGCACCGACGAACATATTTGAGTCATTCTTAAAGGGTTAATGTTGATAATTGATATCAATTGTTGTTATGCCATCCAATATGAAAAGCTGATACCCTACAACATCAGTTACAGGTACCAGCTTAAAACCCCTTGAAATTTCTCCATAGTATGCTCAATTAAAGGATGATAAACTATCTCTTTAACTATGGATATCCTCCTTAATTATATGTTAAATTTATTTATTAGATTCAAAAATTTTGTTGAATTTGTCAATGCTTCCACTATCTAATTTATACCATTTGTTGTCGTATTTTAAGAAACTTTCAAATTTAGCAATTTCCAATTTATTGAAATTTTTATCGTACACATTTATAAAATCAGGTCCTGTGGATTCATCGCTGTCAAATTGTGCAGGTTCACCCTTAAGAGAATTGAGCGCTACCAATATATCCCTTACTTTTGCAGAATCGTTGATGGACCTCATATAGTTGACATCAAATCTTATCAGTTCTATATAGGATACGTTTTTCAACTCCAATTGCATTATCTTGTTTCTGCCTGAAAGCATCCTGTAGGATAGAACCAACAACAATATAAAAAATAAGGTGACAAATAGTTTTATCCTATTTTTATTTTTATGTTTTCTTTTCCTTTTAATTTCTAACACCTCAAATGTTTAATATTCCACTTAAATAGATATTGGCTCTTGCTTCCAATCTTACAATTCCATCCTCAGGTTTTTTCAGAGAAAATACATAGTCGTCATTTAAAGAAAATTTTTTATCCTGATCCACCAGTCCTTCTTGAAATAAATAATAAAAAGATAATTCAGTGATGTATTCGAAGTTATGATTTTTCTTCGAAGACATGGGATAAATCCATTTTCTAAATATGTCATTTTCTCCTCTTAAAGCCAACAATTCAACGCTATTGTAATTCATTTTTTGAAAATATTTTTCAGCTTCATCCATTTCGAAATCATGATTTTGCATTAATTCAACGTTTTTTAAGGGTATTAAAACTTGTTTCTGCTGTGAGTCGTTTTTTCTTGTCATATAAATATTTTCTGTTTTGAGATCATCTCTTGAAATATTTAAAACTTGAAAAAGTTCCTTCTCCAGGATTATGCTTTCCATTTCTATTTTTGGAAATTTCAAAGATACATGGTCAATTTCAGAATTTTCATAGTGCAGTTCTATTTCAATTTTACCTCTTTCCGTATGGAGTACTACACTTTTAATCCCATTTTCCACAGGTGTTATATAATTTTTTTCTGCAAGGGCATAAAACACTCCTATTGCCGCATAGTCGCAAAATCCCTCTTCTTTATTTCCGCAATAAAATTTCCCTTCAAATCTATCGGTATCAAGTCTGCTGACGAAGGCAACGGTTGATTGATTGAGATTTTTTGATACTTTTTGCATGTCAATATCTACAAAATCTTCTCTGTTGAAAATCCCCGCCACAGTCCTATCTCTTAATTTTTCCTTTGCATATACGCTCATAAAATAAACATTAAAATATTGCATCAAAATCACTGCCTATTATTTTTTCATAAATTCTCGATAAGTCTTCATCATTATAATATTCAATCACTATATTTTTCTTTTTTCCCGTATTTTTAATCATAACCTTGGTGCCGAGAACGTCGGATAAATCTCTTTTTGCCTTTTCGATATATATATCACTTTCCGGTCTTTGTCTTTTGTTTTTTATTATATAGGTCGTTTCTTTGACAGTATTGCCCAGGTTCACAATCCTCTTCGCTTCAGAATATTGTCTTTCTTTATCCTTTATTGCCAGGAGAATTTTGCCGTGGGAGGGGGAAAGCAGTCCTCTTTTCATGAATTCTATAACTCTTTCATCAAGTCTTAAAAGCCTCATGGTATTGCCGATATACTGCCTGCTTTTGCCTAAGGCTTTAGCCAACTGCTCTTGTGTAATTCCATAGGAATCTATTACATTTTTATAGCCTGCAGCTTCTTCAATGGGATTTAAATCCTTTCTCTGAACATTTTCTATCAACGAAATTTTATCGGCATTTTCATCACTTATATCTTTAATAATTGCCGGCACCTCTTCAAGATCGACAAGCTTTGCAGCTCTGAATCTTCTTTCTCCGGCTACTATCATGTATTTGTCATCTTTTTTTCTTAAAATAAGAGGTTGTATTATACCGAATTCTTTTATTGAATTTGCGAGCTCCTGTAAGGAGTCTTCATCAAAATGCTTTCTCGCCTGAGACTCATTTACAACAATGTCTTTTATCTTTATTGTATCTACTGTTGAAGCGTCTTCCTTCAACAATTTCTCAACAGCATTGGAATCCTTGATAAAATTACTAATTCCTCTTCCTAAAGTTATTTTTTTCATTTATTCACCTTGTTTCTGCTTAAAAACTCCTTTGCAAGTTTGCTGTAGGCTCTTGCCCCCTTAGAAAATCTGTCATACTCAAAAATATTTTGACCAAAACTCGGAGCTTCAGCAAGGCGTATGTTTCTGGGGATTACGGTACTATAGAATAAATCTCCGAAAAATTCAGCAACTTCATTCTTTACACTCATGGATAAATTGGTCCTGCTGTCATACATGACAAGCAACACACCCTCTATCTTTATATCTTTATTGAAATTTTCCTTTACAAGCGTTATTGTGTTCATCAATTGTCCGACGCCCTCAAGGGCATAATACTCACTTTGTACAGGTATCAATATGCTGTCCGACGCAACAAGGGATATAATGGACAATACTCCCAAGGAAGGTGGACAATCTATAAATATATAATCATAATTTTCAATTATAAACGTTAAATTGTTTTTTAAAGTATATTGCCAATTTTGTGAATTTGATATTTCTATCTCCGCTCCTGCAAGGTCCGAAGAAGAGGGAATTATATCCAAATCCGGTGTGTTGGTTTTATAAATAACATCTTCGCTGTTATTTATTAAAAGATCGTAAATATTTTTTTCGGCTTTTTCCTTTAATATTGCAGAAGAAGCATTTGCCTGAGGATCTATGTCCACTAAAAGCACTTTTAGTTTCTTTTTTGCAAGAGCGGCGGTTAAATTCACAACTGTCGTGGTCTTTCCGACACCGCCTTTTTGATTGAAAATACTTATAATCTTTCCCATAATTCCTCCCGTTCTCAAGAACTTATAAAGATTTCATTAAGAGTGCTCCACGTGGAGCATTCTTAATGTTATTATACACGGAGTATATATTTAATTCAAATGAGAGAAGTCGATGCTCCACGTGGAGCATTAACTTGTTTTTCGTTGATTTGACGGGAAGTTTTGTCATGTTTTTATAAATTTTATCGAAATTTTTATATTTTTATTTAATTTTACATGATTTTTATTTTTAAACTCTAAGGAAAAAAATGAATTTATGATTATATATGAAACTATGTTCTCCGCCCAAAATTATACCGAGGAAATATAACGGGCGGATGAAGGCATCCGCCCCTACAAAAAATTAAGTTCAAATTTGAAATATAGCGGGCGAACGAGTGAATATCTATAGGAAAAATGAATTTATATTGATATGTAATGATGAATTAAGGCTTCCGCTCCTATGATAGTAAACCCTTTTTCTAACGAAGAACATTCGCTATTAAAAAATCCCGAGAACTTCTCGGGATCATAGTGGTTTGCTTTTGGGTTTTCCGCCACCTCTTGGATATTTTTTATCCGTGGTATTTATTTTTTTTATTATGAGCAGGTAGTGTGTAATATCTCCCGGAAGTTTTATTTTTATCACTTCTTCGAATTTTCCTCCGAGAGTTTTAATGGCTTTGTCGGCATCTTTTAATTCCTCTTCATATTCAGGGCCCTTCATGGCTATGAAATTACCTCCTTTTTTTACAAAGGGGAGAGTGTATTCGCAAAGAGTTGATAAGTTCGCCACGGCTCTTGATGTTGCAATGTCGTATTTTTCTCTGTAATCTTTATTTCTTGCAAGTTCTTCAGCTCTTGCATGAAGGGTTTCGACTTTCTTTAGATTCAATTCCTTCACTACTTCGTCTAAAAACTTTATTCTCTTGTTTAAGGAGTCCATCAAGGTGATTTGCAGGTCTTCGTTGTAAATTTTAAGCACTACCCCCGGAAATCCCGCTCCCGTTCCCACGTCTATGACCGACTTGTTTCCCTTTAAATAGGGTGTTTTAAAAAGTGAAAGACAATCTAAAAAATGTTTCACATTTATTTCTTCATCATCGGTTATGGCTGTTAAATTCATCACTTCGTTCCATTTAAGAAGTATTTTCTTGTATTTCTCAAGGTCTTGTGCACACTCATTGTCCAGTCCGAAATCACTTATTTGTTGCGATAGCGTCATTTTTCCTCCTTTGCTGTTCCAAGTATATCAACAGAACATTTATATCTGCCGGAGATACTCCCGTGATTCTTGAGGCTTGAGCTATGGATTCAGGTTTTATGTTGTTTAATTTTTCACGAGCTTCAAGTCTTAATCCGTCAATTTTTGAATAATCCATGCCTATGTCCAACTTTTTGTTTTCCATCTTTTTGAATTGATTTATCTGTATTTGTTGCTTTTTAATATATCCCTCGTACTTTATTTCTATTTCAACGCAATCTCTTATATCCGATCTTATTTCCGGTCTTTGCGAATCGAAGGTTGCAGTCAAATCGTAATTGAGTTCAGGTCTTCTCATGAGTTCCTTTATGGATTGAGTGTTCTTTATGGGAGTGCTGCCAAGTTTTTCCAGTTTTTTGTTGTTTTCTTCCGTAGGATTTACCTTTATTTTAGAAAGTCTTTGAAGTTCGGCTTCTATGGTATTTTTTCTGTACAGGTACTTTTCATACCTCTCATCTGTCACAAGCCCGATTTTTCGTCCTATTTCCGTAAGTCTTAAATCTGCGTTGTCCTGTCTTAGTGTCAAGCGGTATTCAGCTCTTGCGGTCATCATTCTGTAGGGTTCCTTGGTGCCCTTGGTGACAAGATCGTCTATCAACACTCCTATATAAGCCTCTGATCTCTTCAGTACGATTTGTTCTTCGCCCTTTATTTTTAGAGCGGCGTTAATTCCCGCCATTATCCCTTGAGCTGCAGCTTCTTCGTATCCCGATGAGCCGTTGATTTGTCCTGCGAAGTAAAGACCTTCAATATTCATGTGTTCAAGTGTTCTTTTAAGTTCCGTCGCATCGATGGCATCGTACTCTATGGCATAGGCGGGTCTTAAAATCTTCACACCTTCAAGCCCTATTATCTCCTTATAAAATTCATTTTGTACTTCTTCGGGCAGGGAAGAGCTGACGCCTTGCACATACATTTCATCGGTGGTAAGTCCCTCCGGCTCTATGAAAACTTGATGAGAATCTTTATCACTAAATCTCACTACTTTGTCTTCTATTGAAGGGCAGTACCTCGGTCCCACGCCCTCGATATCTCCGAGATAAAGAGCGGATCTGCTCAGGTTTTGCCTTATGATATCGTGACATTTTTCTGTGGTATAGGTCAAATAACAGTCTTCCTGATGCTTGTTTAAGTCCTTATCAATGTTTAAAAAGGAAAAGGGAACTACTCCTTCATCTCCCCATTGCACTTCCATTTTTTCATAATTGAGAGACGATCTCAAAACCCTTGCCGGAGTTCCGGTTTTTAACCTCATGAGTTTTATTCCCAGTCTTTCCAATGCGCTTGATAATTTGCCCGCCGGTCTGAAGCCTTGAGGCCCTGAGGCATAGTTGAGTTCGCCTATGAAAATCCTGCCCTTTAAATATGTCCCCGTGGAAAGAATGGCTGTTTTTGTCCTATAAACCGCTCCGGTTTTTGAAACTACGCCCTTGATTTGCCCCTCTTCAACTATTAAATCTTCCACTTCAGTTTCATATAGGTCCAAATTTTCCTGATTTTCTAAAACTCTCTTCATTATTTCATGGTATTTTCTTTTATCGGCTTGCACTCTTAAAGAATGCACGGCAGGTCCCTTTGAAGTGTTCAGCATCCTTGACTGAATGAAACTCTCATCTATAACCTTTGCCATTTCTCCGCCTAAAGCATCGATTTCTCTTACCAAGTGTCCCTTTCCCGTGCCGCCGATATTGGGATTGCAGCTCATGGCTGCTATTGAATCGAGATTTATACACAATAAAGCAGTCTTCATTCCCATGCGTGCGCCAGCAAGAGCCGCTTCTGATCCCGCATGGCCTGCGCCGACTACCACTAAATCATAATCTCCCTTTATATAATTCTTTACGTCCAAATTTATTTCCTACTTTCCAATACAAAATTCGCTGAATACCTTGTCCAATATGTCTTCAGTAGTTGTTTCGCCCGTGATTTCTCCCAAAGAGGAGAGAGTGATATTTAAATTTACTTCCATCAAATCCAAAAACATCTCATTATTTATGTCATCAATTACATCTAAAAGAGCTCTTTTAGTCTTTTTAAGCGCTTCCAAATGCCTTAAATTATTCACATATATGTCGTTGTTTTGAGAAATTTCACCTTGAAAGAACAATTCCCTTATCATATCTTCTATTTTTGAAATTTCATCGGTATTTGTTACGGAAATTTTTATATAGTCCTTTTTACCTATTAACCCCACAATATCTTCTTCTGAAACCTTGGTGGGCAGGTCGGATTTGTTTAAAAGTATTATGGCCTTTTTGTCTTCAATCAATCTGATTATTTCCTTGTCATCCTCATCAAATTCTCTTGAACTGTCAAATATCGCTATTATCAAGTCACTGTCTTCGATTTGAGACTTAGCTCTGTCCACACCGATTTTTTCAACGACATCATCGGTATGTCTAATTCCTGCTGTATCAGTTAATTTTAAAAGAATTCCGTCCAAATTTATATAGTCGCTTATTATATCTCTGGTGGTACCTGCAACATCGGTTACAATAGCCTTGTCAAATCTCAGCATTCCGTTTAAAAGGGAAGACTTTCCCACATTGGGTTTTCCCAAAATAGTAGTATTTATCCCGTCTCTTATCAACATGCCTTTATTGGAATTTTCTATCAATCTTTCCACTCTTTCAAGAGCATAATCGGCATCTTTTTTCAATCGGTCATAGGTCGCCTCTTCTATTTCATCTTCAGGAAAATCTATATTTGCAACGATAAGCGCATTTATGGAAACCAGTCTGTCCTTGATATCCTGCAAAGCTCCCGTCAATCCGCCTTCCAACTGTCTTATGCTCATATCATAGGCATGATCGGACTTTGATTTTATTATGTCCATTACAGCTTCGGCCTGTGTTAAATCAAGCCTTCCCTTTAGAAATGCCCTCTTGGTAAATTCTCCCCTTTCTGCAAGTCTTGCACCTTTTCCAAGAGTGAGATCTAAAATTTTGCGCACGGAAATTATTCCGCCGTGACAGTATATTTCCACCACATCTTCTCTCGTATAAGTATGGGGCTTGACCATTTTTACTATCAATACTTCATCTATGAGTTTATCGCCGTCATAAATATGACCGTACATCATTTTTCTGTTTTCGCTATCCGCAAGAGTCTTTTTTGATACGGATTTAAATATGGAATCGGCGATTTCCACGGATTTTTCTCCGCTCATCCTCACAATTCCTATTCCCGCTTCTCCCGTTGCAGTAGAAATAGCACTAATAGTGTCATTATCAAACATTTTATTTCACCTCTTTTGCTTGTAATATATTATACTAAATATTCCTATTTTTAAAGTATTTTGAAACAAAAAAAGCCTGTCGCCAATGTGGCCCCAAAAGTTGAATTTTATACCAAATATATTTATTGTATTTGTCTACAATTTTTTTGAAAAATAAAAGTTTGTTTCAGTGTGCTGTAAAATTACATAGTTATTAATAATATAAAGCTTGTTTTAATCCCTGCTTTAACAGGCGGACACGGTATGGTTAATATGGCCATTCACACTGCAGCCAATGTAATTGCAAAAGATATTATTAGAGGACAAGATACTTCCATATCCAATGCTGATGTTGCAAGACTTCCAATTGCAGATATGATTGAAAAAGCTATAAAGGCAGCTAAAAAAGCCGGAGCAGACGGTGCAAATGCGGCCCTCATAGTCGCATCTTTATTGTATCTTGCAGGTTCTCAAGCTCAAGTCGGCATACCGGCCGGCAACAGAAAACTCGGGGCTACTTGCAGGATGATTGCGGGAGTAGATAGAAGCGGTGTGGCTGCAATACCCACTGCGAAATCCAACAGTAAGGTTTCAGGTTTTGCTGCAGTTAAGGCTATTTATGATGCTTTAGAAAAAGGCGAACTTACTGAAATTGACGGAGCTAATGTTCCAACCTTCATTGGAGGTTCTCCAATTTATGGACACAGTAAAATAGGTGAGGATATTGTTTGGCCTCAACTTGCTGAAAATGGCGCAAGAGTTGGTACTGAAGCTATGCTTAAAGCTTTAAGAGGAGCAGGAATGCAACCTCATCCTTTCACTGCAGCCATTTTAGGTTCTGCAGCTATTTTAGAAATTATCCACCCGGATGCTGAAGTTCCGGAATCCGAGGGATCTTATGGTACAATAAGCTCTGTTTACCTTGTAGGCCGTAGCGCAACTAAGACAGCAGGTCTGCCTGAAGAACTGCATATGAAAGTCACAGGAGAAAAGTTTGATACAGCTAAACTCATCGGAGATTTAGGTCTTATCCTTAAAGATATAGGCGGTCCTTCAGTTATTGGTATGATGGCTCTTAACGAAATTTTCGGCTGCTTTGAAGAACTTATAGCCGGATTTTCAGGAACGCCGCTCAATGCACCCATAGGCCACATCGGTTCTTATGCAACCGTTGCTATGAAGATGCTTATTGAAAACGGAGGTAAGCAAGAAGAAGTTGCTGAAAAAATTAGAGTTGAACGTCAAGCATCCAATGTAGATCCTGAAAGTTCAATTACTACTATAAATATTATTTCAAGAAAGGCAAATGAAGTTTATCCGGGAATTGTTACTCAAACACTAATCAAGGCTTCTGAAGCCGCTCGTAATCTTGCGATATTAGATAGGGCAAAGTTTGCTTATAAAGAATTAAGTGCCGGCAAATCTACAGAAGAAGTAGTTGAAATACTTGAAAATAAGCGTATGGATAAAGTTTGCAAAAATGCAGGTGCCGTATTTACGCAAATGTATGGAAAAGAAGTAGAAATTGAAACTTTAAAACTTTATAGAGGAGCTCGTCGTAACGAAGCTATTGCAAAAAATATCTTGCCTTTGACGGTTCTGGAGACTTTAAGGTCACAATAGGTGGAAAAATTCAAGTCTTTGAAAACTTTGCTGCAAATGCAGCTGTTGAATTTGCAAAGGGAGGCTTAAAAGATTTGCTTGAATATGCTCCCGTAATCGGCCTTGTACTCAATGAGTTCTTACTTGGTTCAGTATATATAGTGGATTTTGTAATACCCATAGCAGTAAAAGCCGCTATGGATGATCTTTCCGATGCCGAAATTAAAGAACTTGCCAAAAGCGTCAGCAAAATAGCTATAATCTCAGCCGGAATTCCGGGAAGTAATTCAAGAGCCCTATCTGTGGCAAGACTTGCCAATAAAACACTAAAACTTGCGGAGAAATAAGACCGTGAATTTAATCAATGATATTTTTTCTAAAGAGGGCTTGCTCATTATAGTACAAGTAGGCCATTTGTCAGGAGAAATTTTAGGGTCTGTTTTTGACAGTCTTTATGAAGCAGGAGCATATAATGTTCAATGCTGTCCTACAATTACCAAAAAAAATAGACCCGGTCATATTTTCTTTATTGACTTAAACCCTAAAGATAAAAGTAAAATAGAAAATGTTATTATTAATTCTTTGGCTTCAAGCGGTTGGCATCTTATAGAAACAAAACATAACCACATAGCGCACAAAAATGTAACTAAAAACATTCTTGTAGAAGTAGAAGATTTTAAATTTGAATTTACACTTCAATCAAAGGTAACAAGTAGCGATTTTGATATTATAAGGCCTGAAATAGACAACTGTAAAGCTTTACAAGAAACTATTAAAGAAAAGTGCAAGCTTGATATTCCTTTAAAAAATATTTATTTGCTCTGTCAAAATGCTTGGATAAACAATTTAGATAAAATAAACTTCAATAATACATTCAAAATATTTTAATTTTAACTAAGCTCATGCCTTTATCCTTAAAGGAGAATGCACGAAATATAAAAGGAGAATATATGAAGGCATTATATATAAATTGCGAAAATGGTATAAGCGGCGATATGTTAGTAGCTTCTCTTTTGGATTTATCTTTAGATTTTAGTACATTCAAAAATCAATTGAATAAATTAAATCTTTCAAGTTTTAGGATAGAAAAAAGAAATATTCATAAGAATGGCAAATCAATTTGTGATTACAATGTCGTTTTAGAAAATAGTGACAATTTAAAAAATATAAATATTTTTGATATCCTTGAAATAATTAATAAGTCTGAACTTTCAGATAAGGTAAAGTCTTTATCTAAAAAAATATTTAAAATCGCTGCTGAGGCTGGATCTCATGCTCACAAACTGGACATAAAAGAATTTTTCTTTCATGAAAAGGGGGTGGCTGATTCTTTTGCTGATATAGTAGGTTTTGCTATTTGTGTAGACTTGCTTGAAATAGAGGAAGTTTTCTTTTCAAAGATTTATGATGGGAGCGGTTTTATTGATATAAGGGGCAAAACCCTCCCATTACCTGTCCCTGCAGTTAAATATCTTGCAGATAAATATAAGTTGAATCTTATAAAAACTTCCATTCAAGGAGAATTGGTTACGCCTACAGGAGCATCCATAGTCGTTGCTACAAAATCAAAAAGAAAGTTGCCGCAAAATTATAAAATTTTAAAGAGTGGTTTTGGAAATGGCAAAAGGAATTACAATCCTGAGGCAATTTTAAAGTCCACCCTGCTGGAAATATAAATTAGAGGAGAAATTATGAGTCCCGATCTCGATATAGCAAAAAATTATCTAATTGATAAAGATCAAACCTTAGTTATAGTTAAAAATGGAAATGTACTTT
Organism: Peptoniphilus sp. ING2-D1G; assembly: GCA_000952975.1. Lineage (GTDB taxonomy): Bacteria > Bacillota > Clostridia > Tissierellales > Peptoniphilaceae > Peptoniphilus_E. Next base: position 1,590,591 of record LM997412.1, read on the forward strand.
TTAAAAGTAACGAAACAGGAGTCAAGGTTTTGGTTGAGATTTTTAAATCTCAACCAAATATCTTGGAAAAAGCTTCCGTTGCAGATACAATAACCGGTAGAGCCGCAGCTATTATTTATTCTCATGGAAACATAAAAGAACTATACACTAATCTTATATCAAAAAATGCAGAAGAAGTTTTAGATAAAAAATCTATCAGTTATATTTATAAAAATAAAGTAGATAATATCATGAACAGAACTAAGACCGACCTCTGTCCAATTGAAAAAATCGCAAAGAAAAGTAGTACAATAGATGAATTAATTTATAAAATTGAAGATTTTTAAAAAAAGATTCAATGAAAGGGGTTTAATAATGAATAAAACAAAAGAAATTGTTCTGGCCAGTCTATTTATAGCAGCCGGATTAATAATACCTATGATATTTCACACCTTCCATCTGGGAGGTCCCACCTTTTTGCCCATGCATCTACCTGTATTGTTGGCAGGAATGATCCTTCCACCATCAACAGCTTTGTTGGTTGGAGTTTTGACTCCTGTGTTAAGCAGTCTTTTTACCGGTATGCCACTGATATATCCCATTTTGCCGATAATGGTTGCAGAACTTGGAGTTTATGGCTTTACAATTGCAATTTGTAGAAAAAATATAATTTTAATATTTTCCTTTCTCTCATCATAGCGATGATTTTAGGAAGAATTGCAGCAGGTCTGGTAGTATCTGTCCTCGCCCTTGCTTTCGGGCTAAAAATGAACCCGATAAACTATGTGGTGGGAATAGTTGTAACAGGCGTTCCCGGAATAATAGTTCAATTAATTTTTATACCTATATTGACAAAATTAATTGAGCGTTGGGGATTTGATTCACAATATATAAATTAAAATAGGATTATCTGCAAAAATGCCAAAAAAGGTTCTGTAATATGTTAAATACTACAGAACCTTTTTAATATTATGATATGAATATTTATTTAAGAAGTGATTGTTTTAAGTCTTCTTCGATTTTAACGAGTTCCCTGCTTGCTTCTTCTCTCTTCTTGGAGCCTTCTATCTGAATGTTTCTGACTTCGTTAAGGGCATCTATAAGAGCTTGGTTTGTGTACCTGATAGTTTCTAAGTCGACAATACCTCTTTCAGATTCCTTTGCTGTTTCAATGGTACTTTGTTTAACCATTTCAGCGTTTTTCTTCAAAAGTGCATTTGTGAAGTCAGTAACTTCTTTTTGAGTCTTGGCAGCTTCCAGTGAATGGGTTGCGCTCAAGTTTAAAACCATTTGAGATTTCCAAAGGGGAATGGTATTTACTATTGTGGACTGAATTTTTTCCACCATTACGGTGTTTGAAGCTTGTACCATTCTTATTTGCGGTGCCATTTGAAGTGATATCGTCTTTGTCAGTTCCAAATCATGTAGTTTCTTTTCAAATCTGTTTATCATGTTTTGATAATCATTTACTTTTTGAGCATCTACAGGCAAATTTGAAACCTTGGCTTTTTCTTCAAGGGCAGGAAGCTCTTGACCTCTTGCCACATCCAACTTTTTCTTTCCCGCTTCCACATACATTACCAGTTCCTTGTAGTAATCTCTGTTTAAGTCATACATGTAATCAAGGGTTGAAAGATCCTTTAAAAGCTTGATTTGATGTTTTTCAAGGCTTCTTTGGACTTCTTCCACATTGCCTTCAACCTTTGTGTACTTGGCTTTTATGCTGTTTGCATTGTTGATGGCTTTTTTGAAAAAGCCTACTATTCCTTTGTCTTCTTCTGCGATGTCAAAATTTTTAAGCTCTGTAACTACATTTGAGAGCAAATCTCCAACTTCTTCCAAATCCTTGGTTCTGACCTTTTCCAAAGTTTGTTCCGAAAAATTGGCTATCTTCTTTTGAGCGCTGGCTCCGTATTGAATTACCATGTTTGTGTTTGTGATGTCGATTTTTTTTGAAAATTCATCTATTTGTTTTTGCTCTTCATCGGTAAGTTGCAACTCAACGGGCTTTGACTCTTTAACTTCAGCTTTCTTTTCAATTTCAGCAATAGTTTGAAGATTTTCGTCTTCATTTTCTTCTAAGGTCAATTTGATTTCCTTATCCATTTTTTCCTCCTATTTAAAATCCTCTTCCATGTAACCTTCTTTCTTAAGCATCGATTTCAATACCGATATATCGCTTTTTATGTCCATGTAGTTGGTCTCGAAGGTGGTTTCCAACAAATTTCTAAAGGAATTTAAAATTTCCCTTAGAGCTTCTTCTATTTCAATTTTTAAAACTCTCTCATCTTCAAGCTGAACTTCACTGTTGCATATTTTTTCATATTCTGAAAATAGTTTAATTGTTTCAGGCAGGTAGTAATTTTTAAATTTTTCATAATCCGCCTTACGACTCTTGCTCTGTCCTTCCTGGTTTATGTTGGTGTAAAACTTCTCAAAAATTTGCAGAAGTTCTTCAGCATAGGATTTTACGGGCTCAGGCAATATCTTTTTGTACTTGAGAAGCTGTGCTGTATATTCAGCCTCAATGGTGGTGCCCTCCAAGCTCTTTTTAAAATCGTCTTCAACATAGTACTTCTTATACTCTACAAAGGTTTTGTTGTCCAAGACCGCTATGTTGTTATTTTCAATAAGTCGCGCTTCCTTTAAATATTCCTTATCTATGAAATTCTTTATGTCATCTACAACTGTTTTTTCTGTTGTATTTGCCATTAAAGCCATATCTTCCACTGTGGCTACAGTTGCATTTTTAAAAGCGCTCAAATATTTTCTGTATCTTTTCATTCTATCTATGCTTTTTTTGTTCTTGTTTACTCCTATGGTGGTAAGCAAAATTATAGGCGCAAAATATGCAAGGAGTATTTTTATATAGTCGGGGTCCGGATCCAATACGAAAGCTATGCCCAAAATAGCTGCAATCACTACGTGTACTCCCCTTAAAACATTTAATATAAAAAGGTATATCCTTGCGGTTTTTTCCTCTCTGGGACTTTGGTCCACCAACCTTTCATTTTTCACCGGAATAATATCCGTTTCTCTTCTTTTAGTTTGGCTTTCAACAAAATTATTTATTCCTTCAATGGATAATTTCGCTACCTTTGAAAAAACATTTTTCAATTTATCTAAATCTTCAGAATTTAAAAATTTTTGAAATTCATTATTCTCTGAATAGTCGTCTTTTCTCATAATATTACCCCTCCTTTAAATATAATATCTTTAATAGTCTGATTTTAAAAGAGTTAAATAATTTTTTACATTAAAAAAAAGTTAAATTTACATTAAATGTCGAATTTTTGATAAATTATAAAATCTAAAAGGGCAAGCACCTAAATGCTTGCCCTTTATTTAAAACAAGTTGTATTTCAAATTTTAGTAATTTTTACATCACAAATTTTCATAATGTTTAAGTGCATCATGATATGCGGCTATTATCGCTTTTGCTGAAGAACCGTAGTATCTATTTGTAATCTCCTCAGTAATAAATTCATCATCTTTCATGTTTTTGCCTATAAACAGTCTTGAAATAAAAGACTTTGTCAAATCCAAAGTTGTATTGCTGTCTGCTCTCACTATTATTCCGCTGTCTATTTCCACCTCGAAGGCGAGAAAAAATGATCCGTACATCTTGGTTATGGCATTGTTCATGTTGGTCTTTGATTCGCCTGTTATGTATAGTGTTTTGCCGTTTTCCAATTTTTTACCCCCAAGCTCATCATATATGGTCTTTGAAATTTTTCCTATTATTTCTCTTCCTTCCAAATTCGAATTCATATCATCTGTCATGACAACTATTATGTAGTCCATGTCCTCTAAAAATATAATTGCGCATTCATGTTCTAAATTATCCAAATCGCCGGACTTATGAGCGATGGTAAGTTCTTCTGCAATATACCTTTGAAGCCTTTCTCCCTGTGTCTGTCTTTTTAAAATATCGAGCATGATTTCACTTGATTTTTTATTTATGAGTTTACCTTCGTAGATTTTTTGAAGAATAGTCTTTAAATCCTCTGCGCATATGTAATTGTCGTAACCCTTAGCAAGCGCTTCTGAATCCATCATCTTCCTTTGAAGATCGGCTTCCTTTAGTTTTAAATTTTTTCCCAGTTTATTGATATTTTCCATTCCCAATAAATCGATAAGTATATTAGTCGCTTCATTGTCACTTACTATTATCATCAAGGTAACAAGTTCCTTTAGAGAAAATTCATGGTGGTATTCCAGTTCCTTTAATATTCCGTCTCCGCCTGTGAAATTGTCCTTTGTCACCGCTATTTTGTCACTGAGCGAAAATTCCTTGTTCTTTACTCTTCTCATGAGTTCGGCCATTATTAACAACTTAATGGTGGATGCCGACCTCATTTTTTGTAGCTCATTTATCCCGAATCCCTTATTTTCCTTCAAGTCATAGAAACAAAGGCAAACTTTGCCTTTAGTTCTTCTGATTATGTTCTCTATTTTTAATTTCAAACAATCATAATTTTCCATTGTTTGCCTCCTTTTTATTAATTATAATACATTTTTAATCTGTTTCTTTTAAAAAACATGACGAACCGGAGAAAATCTCAGATTCATCATGTTTTAAAGTAAGTTAAGCTATCATCTTAAGCACATATCCCATTAAAAGTCCTGCAAAGTTTCCTATGGCAGCTCCGAGGACTCCCATCAAGACTCCTATGCCGGCATAGGACGGATCATAGGCTGATGCAACTATTGGAGCTGATGCCGAACCTCCTATGTTTGCAAGAGATGCTGTTGAAACCATACATAAATCCCAGTGGAACATTTTTGATAATATATACATTCCTATTACGTGCACTGTTAAAATAAATACTCCATATACAACCCACATCGGCGCATTTATTAAATCCGTTACCGATGCCATAGATGCAAGCATTGAAACTACCGCATATAGATAGACATTTGAAAGTTCTTCCACTGCAGGTACCTTTCCAAGAGGACTGAGGGCACAAATTAAACCTAAAATCGTAACAAATAATGTAGTCATCGTTCCCTTGTCAAACATTGCAAGTCCCACACCTGCGAGAGCTTCGTTTAAATATGCTCCTATCCATTGAGAGACCGCAGAAACCATCAGTGAAACACCTATTAAGAAAATCCAATCCGCTGCAGTCGCCTTTCTTTTTTCTCCCGCTACTTCCGCCGCCGCTGCATCTGCTACCGCTTGAAGTTTTGAAGTATCAGCCTTGACCGCATCGTTCCAATTCTTTTCATAACGAACCATGAACAGCAAAAGAGCAATCCAAACAGAATAACATACCGTATCAAGGGCAAGTGCACTTCCGAAAGCACCCGGATCTACAGGCAATGCCGCTTGCATTGCAGCCATGTTGGCAGATCCGCCTACCCATGATGCATAAAGAGCTGCTACGGCGCCCCAAGTATCATTTCCCAGCATCCCTTTAAATATGGGATATCCTACTAAAGTTCCGATAAATAATGTCACTGAACATCCTAAAAATATTGCCACCATTCTTCCGCCAAGTTTTGCAAGGCTTCTGAAATCACAACGCAACAGCATTACAAAAATCATTGCATAGAGCAAATTGTTCTTTAATACTCCGTAGGCTGCAGAAACTTCTTCTGAAGCATATAGTCCCATGGTACAGAAAATCATATTGATTACATATATAAATACAAGGGGCGGTACTAAATTAAATATTTTCCACTTAGTGTATTTTTCCAATGCCAGCAAAGTACCGGCCACAAACATCAAAAAAGCTATGTAGGTAAATCCATTAGTAATAACCATAAAACATCTCCTTTCTCATTGTAAATGTTTTTTAAATATCCAAGTACTGTATCTTTTCTATTCCCTTTATTCCAAGACCCGGTTCATCGGATACCGTGATGTCTTTTTCTTTAAATACAGCACCTCCCAAAATTGGGTCTTCCGTGCAAAGTATGGGTCCGTCCAAATCTACTCTTGTTATTACCTGTTTTGCACATGCAAGATGAACTGCCGCATTTACGCTTATTTTAGCTTCAAGCATGCATCCGATCATACATTCAACATCCATCATTTCACAAGCATAGGCGATTTTTAACCCGTTGTGAATTCCGCCGCACTTCATAAGTTTGATATTGATGATGTCCGCCGCCTTCATTTGAATTATCCTCATGGCATCAAGGGGTGTGTATATGCTTTCATCGGCCATAATCGGCACAGGTGAATATTGTGTAACATATTTAAGTCCGTCTAAATCATGAGCGATTACAGGTTGTTCGCAAAGTTCAAGATCAAGTCCCTTTTCCTGCATCTCATCGATAATTCTCACTGCTTCCTTCGGTTTCCAAGCTTGATTTGCATCAATTCTTATTTTTACATCCTTGCCGGCAGCTTTTCTTACAGCTTCAAGCCTTGCAACATCAAGACTGTGGTCGATTCCCACCTTTACCTTCAATGTGTCGTATCCTCTTTCTATGGCATTTATTGCATCTTGTGCCATTTCTTCAGGAGAATTAACGCTTATCGTTATATCCGTGGTTATTTTCTTTCTGCTTCCGCCCAGCAATTTATATACGGGAATATTGTAAAGTTGACCGTATAAGTCATAAATCGCCATATCCGCTGCAGCCTTTGCACTGGTGTTCTTTATGATGCAAGCGTCTAAATCATTCATCAAGTTTTCCAAATCGTCAATATCTCTTCCGATTAAAATCTTGCTTATATGATCTCTAAAAGCTCCTATTATAGCTCCTGTGGTATCTCCCGTCACAAGCCCTGTGGGAGGAGCTTCTCCGTATCCCACATTGCCCGTATCAGTGTGGATTTCCACTATTACATCTTCTACGCTGTCAACTGATCTTACCGCTGTCTTGAAGGGCACACGAAGAGGAACTGAAATCTTTCCTAAACGTATTTTTGTTATTTTCAATCTTTCTACCTCCTTAACTATTTTGCAAGTCTATACATTGCCTCTGCATAGATTTTTGCATTGTCCATCAACTTGTCAATTTCTATATATTCATCGGGAAGATGCTCTCTTACTTCATCTCCCGGAAATATAGGTCCGTAAGCTACAATATTGGGAATTGCCTTTGCATAGGTCCCTCCGCCTATTGATTTAGGTTTTGCGGCATTGCCGGTTTTTTCCTCATATACTTTTAAAAGAGTTTGTAAAAATTCTGTGTTTTCATCTATATACAGCGATTTTTTGTGAGTTTCTTCTGTTTTTTCAAACCCTTCTTCGGCAAAGGCTCTATCCATCTTCGGGGCACAATCTTCATAGGATTTTGTAACAGGGTATCTGTAATTAATCTTAACTTCTATGGAATTTTCATCTGCCTTTAAAACTCCCATATTTAAAGTCAAGCCCTTCGAAACTTCATCATATAGATAGATTCCAAGTGATTTGCCATCTGTCTGTGTACCTATTCTTTCAGCTAAAAATTCAACCGCCGATTTTAAATCTCCTTTAAGAGGTAAATTATTTAAGAAAATAAGCAGAGTTCCTATGGCATTTTTGCCCTTTTCCGGTGTTGAGCCGTGAGCTTGCTTTCCCTTTGCCCTTACGATAAATCCGGAATCCGTCATTTCAATTTTTATGTCCTCTTCCTCCGGGAGCTTTTTTATCTCTTCTTTTGTCTTTTCATCACATGAAAATTCAGCATAGGCATTTGCGGGAGCCACATTAAGAGCGGTTCCTCCTTCCATTTTAAGAAGTCTTAAATCTCCCTTAGGTGACATTTTTTTTCTGAAAGTCACATTTATTATGCCCTTTTCTCCGTTTATGGCGGGATATTCTCCATCGGGTGTAAACCCACATACAGGAATTTCTCCTCCATTATTCAGATAGTACTTCATGTCCTCACTACCTGTTTCCTCGTTGGTACCGAAGAGTATTCTTATTCTTTTGCTCATTTTAAGTGCGGACTCCTTAAGAGCTTTTAATGCATACAGACTTGCAATTACAGGTCCCTTATCATCAATTGCTCCTCTTCCGTAAATGTTGTCGTCCTTAATATGGCCTCCATAAGGATCCACGCTCCAACCCGTTCCCTCCGGCACAACATCCAAATGGCCGAGAATAGCCACCATGTCCTTTCCTTCTCCATATTCCAAATAACCCATGTAATTATCTACATTGACCGTTTTAAATCCCATTTCTTCGGAAATTTTTAACACATGATTTAAACAATCAAGCACACCTTGTCCGTAGGGAGCATCTTTTTTTGCATCTTCTCTTACGCTTTTAATTCTTATTACATCTTGAAGAGCGTTGATCATTTCTGTTCTTTGTCTTTCAACATATTCCTCTAATTTCAACCTATCTCCTCCCTCTTAATCAAATTTGAATACAAAAAGACCCAACAAAACACCGTCAATGTTTCGCTGGGTCTCACAAGCTTATTGAATTATTGTTATAACTCACACAAAATGAAACAGCACACACATATAAAATTAAATATTTATTTACCTCTATTAATAATATACAGCAAATGAAATCGTTTTGTCAATTAAAACTGTTTCTTTTTATAAATTTAATTCAATAAAAAAGAGTGCCTTTGCACTCCTCTTTAATACTTTCTTTCCTTTTGAATTACCACTTTTCTGAAGGGATCTCTTCCTTCAGAATGAGTTATTACTCCTTCATAGCTTTGAAGAGCTTCGTGGATTATTTTTCTGTCGAGAGAATTCATAGGTTCAAGTCTTACAGATCTATTGGTGGATAATACCTTAGCTGCCATTTTTTCAGCCAGTTCTTTTAGTGTTTCTTTTCTTTTTTCTCTGTAATTTGAAGAATCCAAAACTACTCTTATGTATTCGTCTGAGGCTTTATTTACCAAAAGGCTTAAAATATATTGGATTGAATCCAGAGTCACTCCTCTTTTTCCGATTACAATGCCGAGTTTTTGTTCATCTCCTCGTATTTCCACATCTATTTGGTTGTCTTTTCTTTCTATGACAAGTTCATATTCAAGATCTAAAGAAGTCAGTATTTTGTCTAAAAACTCTCTGATTATTGAATCTATTTCTTCGGATTTGTCTTTTTCTATGATTTCTTCACTTTTTTGTACCATGTCGTAGTCATCAAAATATTCCACTTCGTCTTTTATCATTTCTTCTCTCATTATTTTGTCGTCTCTATGGTAATCTTTTATTCTTATTTCGTTATTTTCAGATTTATTCCCCATTGGGTCATGTTGGCTCTTCTCTGAGTAAGAATTATTAAATATTTCCCTTAATATATCGGAATTTGTTTGCAGTTTAGAAACTTTTACGGTAGCTTCCTTCGAACCTATCAGTCCTAAAAATCCCTTTACGGGTTCTTCCAGTATTTCGATTTTTACTTGGTCCTTATTTAGTTTTAATTCTTTTAGAGCCTCACTTACAGCTTCATCTACGGTTTTCGCTCTTTTAATTACATAATTCATTTAACTTCCTCCGCTACTTTCTTTGAGACCATTCTGTTGGTTATTAATTGTTGTATCACTGAGAATATATTTCCGACAACCCAGTACAAAAGAAGTCCTGATTGAAAACTTCTACCCATCCAAAATATCATAAGCGGCATTACAATCATCATACTGTTTTGCATGGATTTAGTCTGTTGTGTCTGTGTCGCTTGCGATGCGGGATTTTTCATAGTAACAAATGAAGTTAAAAATGTAGTTATACCTGCTATTGCAGCAAGTATCATAGTTTTATCTACGCTTTCCAAACTGTCGATGTAAAAAAAGTTTTTGTTTATGCTGTCAAAAAACGCCTTGTCTGTAAACGCATATTTTGCCGGTTCCATAAAAACTCTATAAAATGCGATAAGTACAATCATTTGCACTATCATCGGTAGACAACCAGCAAAAACATTATAGTTTGAATCTTTGTAAAGTTTTTGCTGTTTCATGGCAAGAGTTTGAGGATCATTTTTATATTTTTTTTGCAGTTTTTCAAGTTCCGGTTGCAGTTCCGCCATTTTCTTTTGATTTTTCATCATGGAAATATTGACCGGGAGTACGGCAAGTTTTATTATCACTGTAGCTACGATTATTGAAATAGCAAAAAAAGATATGTTTTCAGGTTCGCTTGGAAATGTTGCGGCAATCACATCATAAATAAATTTTAAAAACATTCCAAGCACTCTGCTTATAGCACTCATTATGCCTCCTTATAATAGAGGATCGTATCCGCCCTTATGAAAAGGATGACATTTTAAAATTCTCCTTACAGTCAAGTAAGTTCCCTTGAAAAATCCATACTTATCGTAAGCTTGGTAGGCATACTCAGAACATGTGGGATAAAATCTACAATGAGACCCCACTAATATATACTTGGAAATAACTCTTTGATAAAATCTTATTATCAGTTTCATTATACTTTTCAAATAAATCACCCTATTTTTTTACAAATGTGTTTAAAGGATCTTTCAAGTTCATTATAAGATAAGTCCACAGAAGATTTTTTCATCACAAATACGTAATCGTATCCCTCTCTTAGCAAATCGAAATTAAGTCTGTAGATCTCCCTTAACCTTCTTTTAAGTTTATTTCTTGTTACTGCATTTCCTAATTTTTTAGTTATGGTAAATCCCACTCTTTTGTGGTCCAGGCCATTTTTCTTAAAAAATACGGTAATGTGTTTATTTCCGTTTATATTTCGTTTTTTATATACCCTTTGAAAATCAATATTTTTTCGTAAATAACAATCCTTCATGTTCATTAGTCTATGCTGAAAGAATTTTTCTTCCTTTTTTTCTTCTTGCCTTGATTATATTTCTTCCTGTCCTGGTTCTCATTCTTGCTCTAAAACCGTGTTCTCTTTTTCTTTGTCTTTTTTTCGGTTGGAACGTTCTTTTCAAATTTTTTCACCTGCTTTCTTAAAGGATACTTTACAAATTATATGAAAATACTCATTAAAAGTCAAGAAATTACTGAGCTATACATGTCTTAAATACTTTTATAAACAATCTAAAATAATTTTATTAAACTATTTAAAATAAGTAAAAAAATGGTAATTTTCAAAGTACAAGCCTTGTTGATAAGTTTTGATTTATTTGTTAAAATATATGTATATAAATTCGTAGCGTGTGGATATAAATTTTAAATGTTGATAATAATAATTATTAACACTTTGTTTATTAAATGTTGGTAAGTGTTATTTTTTTTGAGTTTTATCTCTAAAATACTTATTTTAAAGCTTATTTATCCACAATTATTGATGTTTATAAATAAATATTAACATATTTATAAACTTTGTTTATTTTTTTATGTACAAAAATATGTTAATATTTTTGAATTGTTAATTATCAGGAGGTATAA